>NZ_JBFAHX010000009.1:0-227276 GCF_040654435.1 Streptomyces sp. NPDC050703 | reverse complement strand
GGTCGGTGCGTGCGATCGGCGTGCGGCGTCCCCGGTCATGTGGCGGAGCCACCTGTCCGGGGGCGCCGTGCGGCGAGCGGGCGTGCCGGGCGTCGGGGCGCAGGCGAGGGTTCAAAGACAGGCTCTGAGACCTACGGCCCGGTGACCGCCGCGGCCTCGTCGAGGTAGCGCCGCACCGGACCCAGGGTGAGCATGCCGCTCGCGCCCCCGGCGTCCTCGGCGCGGGCCCGCCGCAGGGCGGCGGCGGCACGCGCGGCGGCCCCGGGCTCGCCGAGGCGCGCGGCGGCGTGGGCCGTGAGGCACCACAGCGCCTCCTGGAGGTGATCGCGCGGTGGTTCGGGCTGGGCGGCGAGGGCGGCACGGGCACCGTCCACGTCGCCCCTGGCGAGGAGGACGAGGGGCCGGGCCCACGGCAGGTGCGGCCCCCAGTCGAGGCGGGGACCGGTGGGCGCGGGCCTGCCGTGCAGCAGCCGGAGCCCGAGCAGGGCGAGCGGCAGCAGACCGCGGTGGAGGCCGGGCATGCCCGCTTCCGCGAGGGAGGCGTCGGCGGCACGGTAGGCCGCGGCGGCCTCGGCGGGCGACGGACCACCCGGTTCGGCGCTGCGGCCGGCGAGCACCCGGGCCCCGAACCACGCGGTGAGCACGGGCACGAGCGGTGACTCGTGCGCGGCGGCAAGCTCCTCGGCGGCCACGGCATGCGCCTCACCGGCCGTGAGACGGCCGAGCGCGGAGGCGGACTGGAGCCGTACGAGCCGCCCGAGGATGCCGAAGGTCGGCACCTCGTGCCGGGCGGCCAGCGCGACGAGTTCGGCACCGACGGCGTCGCGCTCCTCGGCGAGGCCGGGCCGGGCGAACGACTGGAGGAAGACGCCGTTGAGCGCGAAGGCCAGCAGGGCGGGATCACCGAGCCCCCTGGCCAGCGCCTCGGCCTCGCGCGCCGCCGCGGCGGCGGTCGCCCCGCCGGTGGCGGACATGTCCCCGCTGCGGCTCTCGACCGCCACGGTCGCCAGGAGACGGGCCCGCAGCCCGGGCGGGCCGTCGGGGCCGAGCGCGGCGAGGGCGCGCCGGGCCGCCGCCACCACCGAGCGGGACTGCCCGGGGTCGTCCGGCCGGCTCCAGATCGCCGGTACGTCGTACGCGCCGATCACCCGCGCGGTCAGCGCGACGTCCCCCGTGCGCTCCGCCGCCCGGATGGCGGTGAGGCGGTCACGGCGCGAGGAGACCAGGGCGTCGCCGCCGGCGATGGCGAGGGTGCGGGCCAGGCTGACGGTCGTGCGCGGCCCCAGCGGGGCGCCGGTGCCCGGCCAGGGGCGCGGCCCCGGCCCGACGGACGCCGACCCGTCGAGCATGGCACTCTCCAGGCGCCGCAGCTCGGGGCCCGGGTCGAGGCCGAGCTGCGTCACGAGCACGGCGCGGGCCCGGCGAAGGGTGGCGAGCGCGTCGGCCCGGCGCCCGTCCCGGTAGAGGGCGCGCGCGAGGAGGCCCCAGGCCGGCTCGCGCCACGGATGCTCGGCGACGTGCTCGCGGAGCGCCGCCACCAGCTCGGCGCCCGCCCCGCCGTCGAGGAGGACACCCGCCCGCAGCTCGACGCCCTGCAGGCGCAGCTCCTCCAGCCGGGTGCGCTCCCGCTGCGCCCACGGGGCGTCGGGGAAGTCGGCGTAGGCGGGCCCGCACCACGAGGCGAGCGCGTCGCCGAGGGCGGTGACGTCGTGCGGGGGACGGCGGGCCGCCGCCAGGGCGTCCTCGAAGCGCTGGGCGTCCACCGCCGTACGTGGCAGGCGCAGCGCGTACCCGGGGCCTTCCGTGACGAGCAGCCGCGGCGGGGTGCGGGGCGCCCTGCCGGGTTCGACGGCCCGGCGCAGCGCGGCGACGAACGTCCGCAGGGCGCCCAGGGAACCGGTGCCCGGCTCGGCCCACAGGTCGGCGACGAGCGCGCCGGTGGTGACCAGCCGCCCCTCGGCGGCGGCCAGCCGCGCGAGCACCTCGCGGTGCCGGGGCCCGCCCAGGTCGATCGCGCCGCCGTCGTCGTGCCACGCCCGCACGGCGCCCAGTACGTCCATCCGCATGCCCCCATCCTTGCGGCACGTCCCCGGCTCCGCCGAACCGCGCTCATCGGACGCTGATCCGCCTCGTGCACCGTGACCGCGTCAGTCAGGCGAACCCGCCACGACGAGAGGAACCGCAGTGCCCCACACCCCCGCACCCGCCATCCCCGGCTTCACCCCCGTACGCCTGCCCGGCGCGGGCGGCGTCGAACTGTCCGCCGCGGTCGGCGGCAGCGGCAGCCCGGTCGTGCTGCTGCACGGCTTCCCCCAGACGCACCTGATGTGGCGCCACGTGGCGCGGCGGCTGGCGGACGACCACCTGGTGGTCTGCCCCGACCTGCGCGGTTACGGTGCGAGCGACAAGCCGCGGGCCACGGACGACGACGTCTACTCGAAGCGGACCATGGCCGCCGACATCGTGGCCCTGATGGCGGAGCTCGGCCATGACCACTTCGCCCTGGTGGGCCACGACCGGGGCGCCCTCGTCGCCTTCCGGGCGGGCCTCGACCACCCCGGGACCATCACCCACCTGGGCATCCTCGACGTCGTACCGACCCTGGACATGTGGGACGTCCTGCACGGCGTGTCCGCGGCGGTCGGCTTCCACCTGTTCCTCATGGCGCAGCCGCCCGGCCTGCCGGAGACGATGATCGCCAACAGCGCGGACGCGTTCTTCGGCTCGTTCCTCGACACCTGGGCCAAGGACCCCGGCGCGATCCCCGCGCCGGTACGCGCGGAGTACCTGCGGGCGAGCGCGGCGGCGGTCGACTCGATCGTCGCCGACTACCGTGCGTCGGCGGGCGTGGACGTCGTCCAGGACCAGGCGGACTCCGACGCGGGCTCGCAGTTCGCCATGCCCGTCGCGGTCGTCCAGCAGGACTGGGGAGCGCGGCTCGACTACGACGCGGCGGCGGTGTGGCGGGCCTGGGCGCCGAAGCTCGACCACCACCTCACGGAGGCGGGACACTTCATGGCCGAGGAGGCCCCCGACGAGATCACGGCGGTGATACGCCGCCTGCTCGCGGCCTGAAGCGCCGTCCGCCGCCCGCCCCGCGCACGCGGCCGAGCGTGACCATGCGCGGTCACGCCACCCTGCTGACACTTCGTCAGGTCTCTGTCATGCTGCTCGGCATGACAGAGGTCCCGGCAGCAGGTGGTGCCCCGCGCGCGGTGCCCGAGGTGTTCGCTCCGGCACGGCTGGGGCCGCTGCGGCTGCGCAACCGGGTCATCAAGGCGGCCACCTTCGAAGGGATGGCACCGCACTCCCTGGTCACCGACGAACTGATCGACTACCACCTGCGCCCCGCGGCCGGCGGCGTGGCGATGACCACGGTGGCCTACTGCGCGGTCACCCCGGAGGGCCGCACCCGGCGCGGCCAGTTGTGGATGCGCCCCGAGGCGCTGCCGGGGCTGCGCGGGCTCACCGCCGCCGTACACGGGACGGGCGCGGCGGTGGCCCTGCAACTGGGACACGCGGGCCCGGTGGCCGACGCCCGCTCCAACGGGGCTCCGGCGCTGTCACCGATGGGCGGGTTCAACCCGGTCGGCCTGCGCCGCGACCGGGCGGCGACCGTACAGGACCTGCGCCGTGTCGTGGAGGCGCACGCCCGGGCCGCCGCGCTCGCCGCGACGGCCGGGTTCGACGCCGTGGAACTGCACCTGGGCCACAACTACCTTGCGAGCGCCTTCCTCAGCCCCCGGCTCAACCGGCGCACCGACGAGTACGGCGGCCCACTGCGCCACCGCGCACGACTGGCCCTGGCGATCGCCGCCTCGGTGCGCCAGGCGCTGGGGGACCGCGTCGCGATCACGGCGAAGCTCAACATGACCGACGGGACACGCGGCGGACTGACCGTGGAGGAGAGCCTCCAGGTGGCCGGGTGGCTGCAGGAGGCCGGCTCGGTGGACGCCCTGACCCTCACCGCGGGAAGCTCCCTGCTCAACCCCATGTACCTCTTCCGCGGCGACGCGCCCGTCAAGGAGTTCGCCGCGCGGTTCCCGCGACCGCAGCGCCTCGGCATCCGCCTGCTGGGCCGCAGGTTCCTGCGCAGCTACCCCTACGAGCCGCTGTACCTGCTGGACAAGGCGCGGCTGTTCCGCCGGGAGCTGACGCTGCCCCTTGTCCTGATCGGCGGGGTCACCGACTACGACGGCATGGAACGCGCCATGACGGAGGGCTTCGACTTCGTGGCGATGGCCCGGGCGCTGCTGCGCGAGCCGGACCTGGTGCACCGGGTGCGCCGCGACCCGTCGACGCGGTCACGGTGCGTCCACTGCAACAGATGCATGCCCACCATCTACACCGGCACGCACTGCCCGCTCGTCGACTGAGGCCGCCCTGCCGTCGCGAGGAGCCGTTCCGGATGAACCCCGGTATCTTCCGGTGGGGGCCCGCGTCCCGCGCAGGGAAGCACCCCGCGCCTCGCGCTCCCCGCGGTACGACCCCATGGTGATTCACCGGCTCGCTGCCCGCCGTCATTCCGCTCGTCGCACCCGACTCGTCGCCCCCGACTCCTCGCACTCGACCACGAAGGACGCCGGCACACCGTGAAACCTCCCGAGACGCTCCTGGTGATGGACGAACGAGCACTCACCATGCAGTTCTCCCCCCAGGAGATGACCCGCCTCCACGCCGCGGCCACGCTCGGGGACCCCGTCGTGGCGCACGAACTCACCTCCGCCTCGGCGAGGCGCAGACTCGCCGAGGCGGAGGTCCTGCTCACCTCGTGGGGCTGCCCCCGCCTGGACGAGGACGTCCTCGCGGCGGCGCCGCGGCTGAAGGCGGTCCTGCACGCGGCGGGCTCCGTCCGCGGGCACGTCACCGACGCGGTCTTCGACCGGGACATCCTCGTGACCACCGCGGCCGACGCCAACGCCGAGCCGGTGGCCCACTTCACCCTCGCCGCCGTCCTCTGGGCCTTCAAGAAGGCGCCCTTCCTCGCCAACGACGCCCGGCGCTTCCGCGACGACTGGAGCTACGTCGAGAGCCGCGGCGAGCTCACCGGCGTAGGCCGGACCGTCGTCGTGGTCGGGTTCTCCCGCATCGGCAGCCGACTGGTCCGGCTCCTGCGCGACCTGGACCTGGCGCGTGTCCTCGTCGTCGACCCGGTGGCCGACACCGCCGACGTCGTCGCCGCGGGCGGCGAGCCCGCCACCCTGGCCGACGCCCTGCCCCGGGCCGATGTGCTGAGCCTGCACGCGCCCGCCCTGCCCGAGACCCGCCACATGATCGGCGCCCCCGAACTCGCGGCCCTCCCGCCCCACGCCGTACTCGTCAACACGGCCCGCGGCAGCCTCGTCGACACCGCGGCGCTCGAAACGGCCTGCGCGGCCGGGCTGCACGCCGTCCTCGACGTCACCGAACCGGAGCCCCTGCCCGCCGACTCACCGCTGTACACCCTGCCCAACGTGATGCTCACCCCGCACATCGCCGGCTCCCTCGGCTCCGAGGCCCGCAGGATGAGTGCCCTCGCCCTGACGGAACTGGAACGCTACGCGGCCGGACTCCCCGCCCTCGCGCCGATCACCCGGAGCGGCCTGGCGGTACAGGCGTGACCGGCCTCCCCGACAATCCGCGCGAACGCCCGGCCTGGGTGGGGACACGGGCCCTCACGGCTCGGGGCGCTCCCTGACGACGTCCAGCGGGTCCTTGTCGTCGCGGAGGCCCTGGTAGCGGGGGTGGCGCAGCAGGCCGTCGCGGGTCCACTCCGTGAAGGCGATCCCGGCGACGAGTTCGGGCCGCACCCAGCGGGCCGTCCGCTCGGGCCCGCGCCCCTCGAACGGCGAGGCGCTCACCTCGCGCGCGTCGAGTTCCCGCCGCAGGGCGAGCAGCGTACGCCGGTCGAACCCCGTGCCCACCTTGCCCGCGTACCGCAGCCGCCCGCCCTCGTAGTAGCCGATGAGCAGCGCCCCGAGGCCGGTGCGGCTGCCCGCGGGTTCCGTGAAGCCGCCGACCACGAACTCCTGGGCGCGCGAGCACTTCAGCTTGAGCCAGTCGTCCGAGCGGCGACGCTGGTACGTGCTGTCGGCCCGCTTGGCGATCAGCCCCTCCCAGCCGCGCCGGCACGCGTCCGCGAGCAGTTCGGCGCCGCCCTCGTTGCGGTGGGCGCAGAAGCGCAGCGGCGCCGCGAACGTGAGCGAACGCCGCAGCAGCGACTTGCGGTGGCGCAGCGGAAGCCGCCGCACGTCCGCGCCGTCCAGCCGCAGGAGGTCGAAGACGTAGTACGTCACCGCCACCTTGCTCGCCGCGACATCGGCGGGCCGCGTGAGCCCCATCCGCTGCTGGAGCAGCGCGAAGTCGGTCCGGCCCCGCGAGTAGGCCACGATCTCGCCGTCGATGGTGAAGTCCGCGCAGCCCTGCCCGGCGAGGGCGTCGACGATCTCGGGATAGGTGGCGTCGAGCCGCCGTCCGGAGCGGGACAGCAGGGTCACGTCGCCCCGCTCGCGCACCGCGAGCACCCGGATGCCGTCCAGCTTCCGCTCGAAGACCCAGCCCCGCGGGAACTCACGCCGGTCGCTCAGCGTCGCCAGCATGGGCGTGGCCGCGAGCTCGGCGCCGGGCGCGGCCTCGCGGACGCGCCCGTACAGCTCGGGCGGCAGCGTGTCCAGCGGGCCGGTCACCGCCGCTCACCGCGGTCCGGCTCCCACGTCGCCGCGTCCGGCGCCTCGGCGACCTGCCGCAGCGTACGGCCGCTGCGCGCGGAGCGGGCCCGCCGGGGATCGGGCGTTCCGGTGCCGCTGCCGCCGTGCCCCGACCCCTTCCGTACGAGGAGCCACGTCGGCTTCTTTCCGGAGGCCGAGCCGCCGCTCCTCTCCTCACGGCCGTGGAAGCGGGTGAGCGCGTAGGGCCCGCGCAGCTTCTCGCCGTGCAGCTCGAACGTGGCGTGCCCGTTCTCCAGGGCCCGCGCGAACGGCACCGGGCGGTCGCGCCTGTCGTGGCTGGTGGGCCGGTAGGTGCCCTGATCCCAGACGATGACGGTTCCGCCGCCGTACTCACCCGGCGGGATCACCCCCTCGAAGTCCCGGTACTCCATGGGGTGGTCCTCGGTCGGCAGGGCGAGCCGTTTGTCCCGGGGGTCGGTGGAGGGCCCCTTCGGCACCGACCACGACTTCAGGACACCGTCGACCTCCAGGCGGAAGTCGAAGTGCAGGGAGCTGGCGTCGTGGATCTGCACGACGAAGACGGGGTCGCGGTCCCCGGCGGCCGGCTCGCCGCCTGGTGCGACGGCCGTCCGGCCGGGCGTGCCTGGTTCACCGGCTGTCCGGCCGGGCGCTTCCCCGGGCGTCGCACCGCTCGGTTCGCGCGTCCTGCCGAAGTCCCGCTTCCCGCGGTAGGCCCGCAGCGCGTCCCTCTCGTCCTCCTCGGCCTCCTGGCTCTTCTCGCCCTTCTCGCTCACGGCGGCGCTCTCCTCTGTCGGGGCCGCTGGCTCGTCCCGGCCGGTACCCGTGATTGTCACCGGCACGCGCGCGCGGGGCCACCGGGTGATCCGCGCGCGGTGCCGGGGTGCGGCCGGCCGGGTGTCAGCCGGCGTCCGGGCCCAGTTCGAGGCGCGGCCAGTCCGCGAGGTCGCGCAGGAGCTGCCGGTCGTGGGTGGCGACGACGACGGCGGCGCGGGTGTCGCGGAGAGCGTCGGTCAGCTCGTCGACCAGTGCCGACGACAGGTGGTTGGTCGGCTCGTCGAGCAGTACCAGACCGGGCCGGCCGGCCAGGGCGAGCGCCAGGTCGAGGCGCCGCCGCTGCCCCTGCGACATCCGCCCGACCGGTGTGCGCGCCGCCTCCGCGCCGAGCAGCCCGAGCGCCCCGAGCGGAACGGCCTCGGCGTCACGGAGCGCCCCGCCGGACACCAGCCGCCCCACGTGCCGGGCGTACACCTCGCGGGCGGTCAGCCGGGGGTCCTGCTCGGCGGTCTCCTGGCTGATCCGCACGACGCGGGCCTCGCGCGCCGCCCGCACTTCCCCGTACGCGGGTTCCAGCGCACCGGCGAGGACCGCGAGCAGGGTCGACTTGCCCGCGCCGTTGGGACCGGTGACGAGCAGCCGGTCGCCGCCGTCGAGGGTGACGTCGACCGGCCCCGCGAGCCGCCCCGGTACGCCGACGCCGTGCGCCCGCAGCTGCGGAGCGCCCGGCCGAACGTCCGGCTCGGGCCAGCGCAGGGCCACCGGCGGCTCCGGTACGTCGACGCGGTGCGCGGCGAGCGCCTCCTGCTGCCGGTGCAGGGCCTGGACGGCGCCCGGGGCGCGGGACTGGCGCTGGTGCTTGCCGGTGCCCTTCGGCGGGCGCCAGCCGGTGGAGAGCCGGTCACGTGCCCGCGCCACGGCGTCCTGGAGCCGCCGGTGCTCGTCCTGCTGCTCCGCGTGCTCCTGCTCCCAGCGCAGGCGTTCGCGGCGGCGGGCGGTCTGCCAGGCGTCGTAGCCGCCCGCGTACAGGCGGGGCCTGCCCTCACGGCTCGGATCGAGGTCGAGGAACCGGTCCGCCACGTCGCGCAGCAGCGCCCGGTCATGGCTGACGACGGCCAGGCCGCCGGGGTGCTCGCGGAGCCTGCGGGTCAGGAAGTCGAGGCCGTCGGCGTCGAGGTGGTTGGTCGGCTCGTCGAGGAGCAGTACGTCGTGCCGGGCGCCCAGCAGACAGGCGAGCCGGACCCGGTAGCGCTGCCCGACGGACAGGGTCGACAGGGGGCGTCCGCGGTCGGCGCAGGCGCCGAGCGCTTCGAGGGCGATGTCGACGCGGCGCTCGGCGTCCCAGGCGTCGAGCCGGGTCGCGGCGTCGAGCGCGGCGGCGTACCGGTCGTCGGCGGCGGGGTCGCCGTCGCTCAGTCCGGCCGCGGCGGCGTCGAGCGCGCCGAGGGCGGCGATCGACGCCGCCAGCGCCTGCGACGTCAGGTCGCCGACTTTCTCCCCGTCCCGTACGGACAGCTCCTGGCGGGCGAGGCCGATGGTGCCCGCCCGGTGCAGGGTGCCCGCGTCGGGCGGGATCAGCCCGGCGAGGACGTGCAGCAGGGTCGTCTTGCCGCGGCCGTTCTCGCCGACGACGGCGATCCGGGACCGCGCGGACACGGTGACCGTGACGTCGTCGAGGACGCGCCGGGCCCCACGGACGACGGCGACGCCCTCGGCACGGACGTGCGCACTGCCGCCCGCTTCGACGGGCAGGGAGAGGAACGCGTCATCGCCGTGGGAAGCGGCGGGGGAGTCGGCTCGGGAATCGAGGGGCAAGGAAGGCAAGGCAGGTCACTCCGCAGCTCGCAGTGGAGCCGGGCAGCGTCGATGTGCCGCCCGGCGGAACCGGGACGGCGAGCGCTTGCGCTGTCTCTCGACAGGAAGAAGGCGCCGCCGTCAGCGGACGACGCGCACCTTCTGCGACCAGATACCTCTTGCCATGGGTGCATCGTAACAAGGGGGGCCTGTCACGCGTTCGGATTTCCGGGGCGGGCGGGGACGCGAACAGCCGAGGGACCGGCATCAGCCGCGCCCGCATCGCCCCCTGACCTGCGGCGACAAAACCCCGCCGCGTAGAATCACGGCAGAGTACGCGGCATCCCGACCCTGGACCGCTGGTGACTGGGCCCCCTGCCTACAGCACGGGAAGGCCGGGCCGACTCCCTGCCCTTCTTCTCGTCCGCCGACCGGAACTCCCGTCGGCGCTGTATCGGAGATCAACCCGCTGCCTTGTCCATCGACGCCATCAACGCCATCAACACTCCCGACGTGATCAACACCCCGGACGTCATCAACACCCCTGACGCCTTCGAGACGACCCACGGTCCAGAGGCCGTGGACACCCTTGACTTCATGGACACCGTTGACGCCATTGACCAGGCCGTCGACGCTGTTGACGGCGTGGGCGACGCCCCGGATGCCGTCAACGTCGGTGACGACATCCTCGGGACGCCTCTTCCCCCTGCCCCGCCCCGCGTACGCACCCGCCTCGCCGGCCGCGCGCCCGCCCCGCCGCCGCGCCGTACCGCCGCGCACAGCGTCGGCGCCGTCACCGCCGTACTGCTGGCGCTCGTCGCCATAGGGTCACTGATCCACGAGCCGGTGCTGATACCTCCGCTCGCCGCTTCCGCCGCGATCATCCACGGGGCGCCCCGGCTGCCGCTGGCCCAGCCGCGCAGTGTGATCCTCGGCCATCTGATGTGCGTCGTCATCGGCTACGCCGTGGTCGCCGTCGCGGGCAGCTCGCCCTGGGGAGCCGCCGTGGCGGCCGGTGTCAGCCTCGCGGCGATGACGTTGACGCGGTGTCCGCACTCGCCCGCCTGCGCGACAGCCGTCGTCATCGTCCTGAACGCCCCGTCGCCCGCCACCTTCGTACCGCTGCTCATGGGTTCCACCGCCCTGCTCGTGCTGGCGGGCTGGGCCCTGTCGCGGTCCCGCCCCAGCGGCGCGCGGTACCCCGCCTATTGGTGGTAGGCCCACCACGTGCGGACGCCCCGGGGCGGCCGGCGGGCAGACACCCTCAGGGAGCCGTCTCGTAGGACCCCGCGAGCGACTCCACGGTCTCCCAGACCCGCGCGGTGCGGGCCTCGTCGACGACGGGGCGCCGCACCGCGCCGAGCGCCCAGCTCTGCTGCTCCGCCGTCGCGGAGCCCTTGCCGTGCAGCTCGACGGCGTGCGCGGAGAAGTCGCGGACCAGGACGGCGAAGAGTTCGTCGAGCACGTCCTGGCCGAGGCCGGTCAGGCGTGCCTGCTCCAGGATGAGCTGCCCGTGCACGACCAGCGCGAAGAGCTGGCCGACGGAGAGGAGGAGGTCGAGGTCGCGGCTCTGCTCCTCGTCGGGCGCGGCGGTGGTGACGAACGCGCAGAGCGCGTCGGCCTGCTCGCGGAAGCGGGCGACGTTGGGGACGTCGGCGTACGCGTCGAAGGCGGGGCGCCAGTCGTGGAAGCGCACCGAGCCCAGGCCGCGGGCCGGGCCCTGTGCGAAGAGGAAGGCGTCGTCGCCGGCTTCGGCGCGGGTGGGCACGGGCGGGTACTCGGCCGGGTTCAGCAGGTGGTTGCGCATGAACTTCAGGATGAGGGCGAGGTTGACGTGGACGGTGCCCTCCAGCTTCGGCAGTGAGCGGATCTCCACGGCGGCCTGGGCGAAGTAGGTGTCCTTCTCGAAGCCCTTGGCGGCGATGACGTCCCACATCAGGTCGATGACCTTCTCGCCCTCGGTGGTCACCTTCATCTTCGTCATGGGGTTGAAGAGGAGGTAGCGGCGGTCGTCGGGACCGGCGGAGCGGAAGTAGTCCACGGCGCGGTCGCTGAAGAGCTTCATGCCGACGAGGCGTACGTAGGCGTCGGTCAGCTCGCGCCGCACGTGCGGGAAGGCGGTCACCGGGCGGCCGTAGAGGATGCGCTGGTGGGCGTGGGTGACGGCCTCGTACATCGCGTGCTCGCAGATGCCGATGGAGGCGGTGCAGAGGTTGAATTTGCCCACGTTCACCGTGTTGAGCGCGGCGTCGAAGGCGGCACGGCCGGTGTGCAGCACGTCGTCGGCGGCGACGGGGTAGGCGTCGAGACGGAACTCGCTGACGTACTTGGACGAGTCGACGACGTTCTTCACCAGGTGGTACGCCGGGTGGCGCGAGTCGGCGGCGAAGAACACGTACCCCTCGGGGCCCTCGACGTCGGTGCGGCGGCCGAAGACGGAGACGAGACCGGCGGCGTTGCCGTTGCCGATGTAGTACTTGGAGCCGTTGGCCAGGAAGCCGCCGTCGGGCGTGGGTTCGAGCAGCATGTCGGTGGAGTAGATGTCGGCGCCGTGCGCCTTCTCCGACAGGCCGAAGGCGAACACCTCGCCCTGCGAGAGCAGCTCGGCCGCGCGCTTACGGGCGGCGGCGTTCCCGCTCTGCCAGACCGGACCGAGCCCGAGGATGGTGACCTGCCAGGCGTACCAGTAGTCGAGCCCGTAGAAGCCGAGGATCTCGTTCAGGGCCGCGATCCGCGCGGTGTCCCAACGCCTGTCCCGCTGCCCCTCCGCCGCGGCGGCCGGGGTCAGGAAGGTGGCGAAGAGGCCCTCCTTGCCCGCGAACTCCAGGAAGTCGGCGAGCCAGGCACGCTCCCGGTAGTCCTCGATCAGCCGGCGCTTGCCGCGGCTCTCGAACCAGTCCACGGTCGCGCGCAGCAGCCTGCGGGTCTCGGGGTCGAAGTGGGTCGGGTCGTAGGTGTGCGGGTGGAACAGCAGTGCGTCGGGCATGGGGGTTCGGTCGCCTTTCCGGACAGGGTGGGAGGGGTGGTTGCGAGTGATGGCGCCAGTGCTGGTACTGGTACCGGGACGCGGGCGGGGATCACGGGCGGGGATCGCGGACAAGGGCGCTCAGGCCCGCGGAGCCAACCGGTGCAGGGTCGCGAGCACGTCGTCGAGCCAGGCGAGCGTCATCCGCTCGTACGCGATGCCGCCGCGCAGCACGACGTGCTGCAGCTCCCGCCCGGCGTCCGGCGCCCCTGCGGTCTCGGCCGGGGGGAAGTCGCGCCGCTCTCCCGCGAGGTAGCGGGTGAGGCGTTCGGCGTGGGCCTCGCGGTACCGCTCGACTTCGCGGATCAGCGCGGCCGGATCGCCGAAGGCCGCGCCGCGGATCTTCACCGCCAGCTCGTGGCGGACGCTCTCGGGCTCGATGGGCTCGTCCAGCCACCGCGAGAGGGCGTCGCGCCCCGCGGCGGCCACCGAGTACTCCTTCTTGTCCGGCCGCGCCTGCTGCGCCACGGCGCGCGCGTCGATCCAGCCTTCGCCCTCCATGCGTTTGAGTACGCGGTAGATCTGCTGGTGGGTAGCGGCCCAGAAGTAACCGATGGACCGCTCGAACCGCCGGGCCAGCTCATAGCCGGACCCGGGCTGTTCGAGCAGCGAGACGAGGATCGCGTGCTCTAGCGCCATGCCGCGATCCTGCTATGCAACTAGTTGCATGAACAAGAGGGGCCGACCGGGTGAGACGCGGCTCACCCGCCCCCCGTGCGGCCGTGCTCGCTCGAAATCCGTGACGGCAGAGGAACTTCGGGGAGCCGGAAGGCGTTGGCAGGAGGACGCGCGGTCGCGCGCGGACAGGTATACGGGTAGCCGAGGTGGCACGCATGGCGATGTGGGACCGGATCAAGGACCAGGCCAAGGGTCTGCAGCAGCAAACACAGGGCGGACGGAGCTCCGGCGGCCACGGACGTCCGGGGTCGGGGTCCGCGGGCGGTGGAGGCTCGAAGGCGCAGCTCGTGGGCGTGCTCAAGACCCAGCTCGCCTCCTTGAAGACGGAGCTGAAGAGCGGTGCCTACCGCGACGCCAGCATGGCCATGTGCGCCCTGGTCGCGGCCGCGGACGGCTCGGTCGACCCGGCCGAGCGCCAGCACGTGGAGTCCCTGATCCTGCAGAACGACGTCCTGCAGAACTTCCCGCCCGAGCAGCTCAGGCAGCGGTTCAACAAGCACGTCGACCAGCTGTCGTTCAACTTCCAGCAGGGCAAGACCGAGGTCATGCAGGAGATCGCCAAGGCGGCGAAGAAGCCGATGGAGGCGAAGGCGGTCATCCAGACGGGCTTCGTGGTCGCCGGCGCGGACGGTTACATCGCCCCGGCCGAGGAGCAGGTCCTGCGCGAGGCGTGCATGGCGCTCAACGTGTCGCCGCAGGAGTTCGGCCTCTAGGGCTTGTTGCGGAAGTCCCGCCTGTCCGGCGGCGTCTGGCACGCACACTCGCGGCGTTGTCGGGATCACTCCGAAACCACCAGTATCGGGGTGACCCTCCGCCGCCTTGCGATCGCACGCACCGGACGACTCCGGACCCGCCCTCCGGGCGGACGACGCCACTTTCGCAACACGCCCTGGAAGTCACCGGCCGAGCCGCCCGCTCGCACCGCCGCTCGCACCGCCGCCGGCCGTCGGATCGACTGCTCCGACGGCCGGCGGCGGCGTATGCGCGGTGAGCCGGTCCGGGCGGCTCAGCCGTTGGTGGTGACCCGGACGTAGTCCACGACGAGCTGCTGCGGGAAGGTGGTGCCGCCGTCGGGGTCGCCGGGCCAGTAGCCGCCGACCGCGAGGTTGAGGATCAGGAAGAAGGGCTTGTCGAAGACCCACCGCTTGCCGTTCAGGTCGGCGGGCGTGCGGGTCTGGTAGACGTTGCCGTCCACGGACCACGTGACCCTGTTCGGCGACCAGTCCACCGCGAAGGTGTGGAACTTGTCCGCGAACGCCTCGCCGCCGGGCAGCGTGTAGCCCGCGCCGATGCCGCCGGAGCCCGAGTAGCCGGGACCGTGCAGCGTGCCGTGGACGGTGCCGGGCTCGAAGCCGACGTTCTCCATCACGTCGATCTCACCGCTGTTCGGCCAGCCCACGCTGCCGATGTCGGCGCCGAGCATCCAGAACGCGGGCCACATGCCCTGCCCGCGCGGCACCTTCATGCGGGCCTCGACGTGGCCGTACGTCTGCACGAACTTTCCCGAGGTGTTGAGCCGGGCCGACGTGTACTCGCAACGCCCGTACCAGCACGCGTAGTTCCCGGGGTTCTCCTTGCGGGCGGTGATGACCAGGTTGCCCCGGCCGTCGAGGGCGGCGTTCTTGTTGCCCGATGTGTAGTACTGCCGCTCGTGGTTGTTGACGTTGTCGCCCGTCTCGATCTGCCACTTGCCGCCGTCGACCGCGGCCCCGGCGGGTCCGTCGAAGTCGTCGGAGAAGGTGGTGGCCGCGGCGGAGGCGGCAGGGGCGGCGGGGGCCGCCCGGGCCCCGGCGGGAAGTCCGGCCAGGGCCGAGGCGCAGCAGGCCAGGGCGACCGTGGTGAGCGCCGCGCGGCGGCGCCAGGAGGTGTGCACTGTCATCACATCGCTTCACGTGGGGGGCGAGGAAGTGAGGGTGTCGAAGCGGAGCCTGTTGAGCCATGCGCATGACAAACCGGTGCGACCGACGTCGACATCCGACGTCGAATAACTGAACGCGCCGGGCGATCGACTCCGGCGTTCCGTTCAGTACTTGATTTAAGAGAGCATCACAGGCCCCGTCAAGGACTTGGTGCGGACCAAACCGGCCCGGCTCCACGGACCCCGTGCGAACGGAAGCCGGTGCGATCATCGAGCCATGATCGCGAACGCAGTGCGGATGGTCGACGTGCCGGCGGGACGGGTGACCCTGTCGGACCGGCGGAGCGAGCGCAGTTGGACGGTGGACCTGGCGCCCTACCGGCTCGCGGCCCTCCCGGTCACGCAGAAGCTGTACGCCCAGGTCACCGGCGTGCGCCCGAGCGCGGCCCGGGGGGACGCGCTGCCGGTCGAAAGCGTCTCCTGGTGGGACGCGGTCCGCTTCTGCAACGCGCTGTCCCGGCGTGACGGGTACGCGCCCGCGTACCGCTTCCTGCCCGGCGAAGGGGGCGTCGAACACGTCGAGTGGGACGCGTCGGCCGACGGCTACCGGCTGCCGACCGAGGCCGAGTGGGAGCACGCCTGCCGCGCGGGCACCGGCGGACCGCACTACGGGCCGCTCGACGAGATCGCCTGGTACCGGGGCAACTCCGGCGAACGCATCCAGGACGTGGGCGGCAAGGCACCCAACCCGTGGGGCCTGTACGACATGCTCGGCAACGCCTGGGACTGGTGCTGGGACGTCTACGACGCCGAGGTCTACGGCGAGTACCGGGTGCTGCGCGGCGGCGGCTGGTTCGACGAGCACTGGAGCTGCCGGGCGTCGGCGCGCCGCCGCAGCCACCCGACGTTCCAGGTCGACGACGTGGGCTTCCGCGTCGCGCGTACACCGGCCGGCTGACTCCGCTTGATAGGCAAGTGTGTACTTGCCTATGCTGGGGGTGTGGCCGATGACCTCTTCAAAGCCTTGGCCGACTCCACCCGCCGCACGATCCTCGACGAGCTGGCCGAGCGGTCAGGGCAGACACTGTTCGAGATCTGCTCGCGGCTGAGCGTGAAGCATCAGCTGGGCATCTCGCGCCAGGCGGTCTCCCAGCACCTGGCCGTGCTGGAGACCGCGGGGCTCGTCGAGACGAGACGGGAGGGCCGCTGCAAATTCCACGACCTGAACACCGCCCCGCTGCGGCTGATAGCCGAGCGCTGGCCCACGCCCGACCCGCCAGGACCAGAAAAGAGCACTTCATGAAAATCCATCTGACCAGCGTCTTCGTCGACGACCAGGCCAGGGCCGAGCGCTTCTACACCGATGTCCTCGGCTTCGTGAAGAAGCACGACGTGCCGGTGGGCGGGGGTGCCCGGTGGCTGACCGTCGTCTCGCCGGACGAGCCCGGAGGCACCGAACTCCTCCTTGAGCCCGCGGGCCACCCGGCCGCCGTCACCTACCGGGACGCGCTCGTCGCGGACGGCATCCCGCTCGCCCAGTTCGCCGTCGACGACGTACGGGCCGAGTACGAGCGCCTGCGCGGCCTCGGCGTCGGCTTCACCCAGGAGCCCACGGAGATGGGCCCCGTCACCACCGCCGTCTTCGACGACACCTGCGGCAACCTCATCCAGATCGCGACCGAGCCGCGGTAGCCGACGGCGCGGGCCGGCGGTGCCGCCGCCGTCCCTCGGTCACCCGAGGACCGAGACCCCGGCCTCGGCCCGCGGCACGGCCCGGCGCCGGACCGGCATGCCGAAGGTCGGGTTGGCCACGCCCCAGGCCGCGGCCCTGCAGATCGTCTCCTTGTACAGGGCGGCCAGACGGCCCGTCAGAACCGCGCCGCGGGCGCGGTCGTCGGCGGTGACGTACTGGATGACACCGTCCCCGCGGCCCAGCGAGACGCACTGGTTGAAGTAGCGCAGCGGGGCGTTCGGGAGCCTTCCGCCGGTCAGGCGTGCCGCGAGGGAGTCGGCCGCCTGCCAGGCGGTGGGGGTGCCCGACGCACACGACATCCGGAGCGGTCTGCCGCCCGGGCCCATCGCCATGGCCGCGTCACCGATCGCGTACACGTCGGGGTGCGAGACGGAGCGCATGGTGCCGTCGACCACGATCTGGCCCGTGCCGGTGACCTCCAGCGTGGTGGCCCCGGCGAGGGGGTGGACCGCGAACCCGGCCGTCCACACGGTGACCGCCGCCGGGAGGGCGTCGCCGTCGGCCGTGGTGACCCGGTCGGCCTCCACGGCGGCGACCGCCCTGTGCTCGTGCACCGTGACGCCGAGCCTGCCGAAGACCTTCCGCAGATGGCGGCGGCCCGCGGGCGAGAGCCAGTCGCCGAGCCCGCCGCGTGCGACGAGGGCGACATCGAGGTCGGGCCGGGCCTCGGCGAGTTCGGCCGCCGCCTCGATCCCGGTGAGCCCGGCGCCGACGACGACCACGGGCCGGCCGGCGTCCAGCGCGGCGAGGCGCGCGCGCAGCCGCAGCGCCCCGGGGCGGCCCGCGACGTCGTGGCCGTGCTCGGCGGCCCGGGCACACCTCGGGTGTTCCAGCCGCTGCCGAGGGCGTACACGAGGCTGTCGTACGCCGGCTCGTCGGCGCCCTCCGCGCCGAGCACGGAGACGGTCTTGCCTTCGACGTCGATGCCGGTGACCTTCGCGACCTTCAGGGCGACGCCCGTGCCCGCGAACATCTCGCTGTAGGGCCGGGGCCTGAGCTCCCGGCCGACCGCGAGCTGGTGCATCCGTACGCGCTCGACGAAGTCGGGCTCGGTGTCGACGAGTGTGATGGCGACGTCCTCACGGCGCAGCCGCCTGGCGAGGCGCCCTGCGGCGAACGCTCCGGTGTAGCCGCCTCCGAGGACGATGATGCGGTGCTGCATTTCCTGGCTCCTGTCTCGCGCGGGTTCGCCACCTGAACCGGGCGGCCCGCGTTTTCCTGACAGGAACGTGGTGTGACTCGCCTCACATCTGGCTCGGGCGTGTCAGAAGGTGAGGAGCAGGGGCTCCCCGTGGCCGTGGCCGGCCGCGGCCCACTGCCGGGTCGCGCGTTCGAGCTTGTCGGGGTTCACCTGGCTGCGGAGGGCGTGAATGCCCGTGTCGGTGATCTCCGGGCACATGACGGCGATGACCCGCCCGTCGACGACCGCCACGAGAGCGGGGGCGCCGTTGGCGACCGTGGTGTACACCTCGGGCGAGCCACCCGCGAGATCCCGCTTGGCCTTGCCGGGCAGGAACAGGCCCCGGATGAACGTGGCGACCGCGACGGCGCCCTCGAACGCCTTGGTGCGGGCGGGCACCTTGCCGCCGCCGTCGCCGACCGCGATGGCGTCCTCGGTGAGCAGCCGCACCAGCGGCTCGGTCCTGCCGCTGGAGGCGGCGGTGAGGAACTCCGCGATGACCCGCCGGGCCGCGGCTTCGTCCACCTCGGCGCGGGCCCGGCCGGCCCGGATGTGCTTCTTGGCGCGGTGCGCGATCTGCTGGCTCGCGGCCTCGGTGATGTCGAGGATCTCCGCGATCTCGCGGTGGCTGTGCCCGAAGGCCTCGCGCAGCACGTACACACCGCGCTCACCGGGGGAGAGGCGCTCCATGAGCGTGAGCACGGCGTACGAGACCGACTCGCGCTGCTCGGCGGTGTCGGCGGGGCCGAGCATCGGGTCCCCGGCGAGCAGCGGCTCGGGCAGCCACTGGCCCACGTAGGTCTCGCGCCGTGCGCGGGCCGAGGCGAGCTGGTTGAGGCAGAGGTTGGTGAGGACCTTGGTCAGCCAGGCCTCGGGGACCTCGATGCGGTCGACGTCGGCCGCCTGCCAGCGCAGGAACGTGTCCTGTACGG
Source organism: Streptomyces sp. NPDC050703 (assembly GCF_040654435.1). Classification (NCBI taxonomy): domain Bacteria; kingdom Bacillati; phylum Actinomycetota; class Actinomycetes; order Kitasatosporales; family Streptomycetaceae; genus Streptomyces; species Streptomyces sp. NPDC050703. The sequence goes on along the minus strand of NZ_JBFAHX010000009.1, from coordinate 208,614 downwards.
CGTCCTCGGCGTCGCAGGCGGACCCGAGGAGGCGGTAGGCGATGGCCTGCAGACGCGGCCTGGCGGCCTCGAAGCGGTCGATGTCGCGCAGGGTCGGAGCCATGCCCCGGATACTAGCTTTATGGGGGCGGGACCCCGCGGGGAACGGAGAAGGGGTGGGTCCGACCGTCCCGGGCCGGGCCCACCCCTTCGGCGCGCACCCCGCGTGGAGAGCGGGGTACTGCCGTGCTTCGTGCCGTGTTCAGAGCCTGTGTCGTGACCCTGGCTCTCCACTCACGGCACGACTCACCACCGGTACCAGCGGCCCTTGCGGCCGCCGCTCGCGGCGGGCCGGATGATGAAGCCGAGCAGCCACACCACCAGCACGATGACGGCGATCCACCACAGCGCCTTCAGGGCGAAACCCGCGCCGAAGAGGATCAGGGCCAGCAGAAGAACCAGAAGCAGGGGAACCATGTGTATCAACCTCCTGGCCAACGTTTGCTCTTAACTCCACTTTACAAACACACAAAAGTCGCGTTTCTTTCATGTGGTGCGGGGCATGTGGCCGCACTGTGATGTGCCCCCATCGGCGCAGGTCATGCGGGGGGCCAGGCATTCCCGGACGTCACCGTGGTCGTCGCCGCGGCGGGAGCCGGGCAGCAGGCGTTGGGTGAGGACGGTGCCGGTCAGGGCGATGTTCTCCGCCTGGGTCATGGCGTGGTGGGTGCAGGCGGTGTCGTGGGAGGTGATCCGGCCGGTGACCCAGGGCTGCCAGGCGCGGCCCGTGGGGGCGGTGTCCGGCTTTCCGCGGGTGGCGTGGAAGTAGACCAGGTCACCGTCGAAGACGCCCTCGGTGAAGGTGGGCAGCAGGGTGGCGTGGTGGCTGATGAGCGCCGTGGCCGCCTTGAGGTGGACCTCGTCGAGCGCGTGCTCGGCGTACGACGCCCGGAGCACCTCGGCGGGCATCACGTCGCGGCCGGAGCCGCCGTCCCGCGCGGGGCCGCCGGGGCCGGGCAGGTGCCCGGCGGCTTCGAGGAGGAGGTTCGTCACGCGTCGCGAGTCCTGCTCGGCGCGCAGGTGGCCCGACGGGTCGATGGGCTGGGCGTCGAGCATGGCCAGCATGTCCACCCGCTCGCCCTCGCTCTGCAACCGGACCGCGATGGCATGCGCCAGGGCTCCGCCGAGGGACCAGCCGAGCAGGTGGTAGGGCCCGCTGCCCTGCACCGAGCGGATGTGCCGGGTGTAGTCGGTGATCATCTCGCCGAAGGAAGCCGCGGGCCGGTCGGTGCCGCGCAGCCCGCGGGCCTGGAGCGCGTACACCGGGATGTCGGCCGGCAGGTGCGGCGGCAGCGTCGCGTAGCACCAGCCGAGGCCGCCCGCGGGATGCACGCAGAACAGCGGCGGGCGGGTGCCGGTGGTGCGCAGGGGCAGCAGGACCTCGAAGGCGTCCCGCTGGGTGTCCGCTTCGAGGAGCCGGGCCAGGGAGACCACCGTGGGGGCCTGGTAGAGCGCGCCGAGCGGCAGCTCGGCCCCCAGGTCGGTGCGGACGCGGGCGGTGAGCTGGGCGGCGAGGAGCGAGTGGCCGCCCAGGGCGAAGAAGTCGTCGTCGATGCTGACGTCGGGAACGTCGAGCACGTCGCAGAAGATGCCGCACAGCTCCTTCTCCAGCGTGCTCCCCGCCGGACGGCCGCAGGCCGGGGCGGCGGGGGCCGTGGCGGCGGCGAGCGCGGCGCGGTCCAGCTTGCCCTGGACGGTCAGGGGCAGGGCCCGGTGGACGACGAACCGGGAGGGCACCATGGGGGAGGGCAGCCGGGCCGAGGCCCAGGCCCGCAGGTCGACGGAGTCCAGCGGTGCACCGGCGTCGGCGGCGGGGCTCTCCGCGGCCACCACGTGCGCGGTGAGGGTCTGCGTGGCGCGGGCGCCGTGCCCCGTCTCGTGGACGGTCACGGCGGCGTGCGCGATCCCCGGGTGCCCGGCGACGACGGTCTCGATCTCCGGCAGTTCGATGCGCACGCCCCGCACCTTGACCTGCTGGTCGTTGCGGCCGAGGTATTCGAGATCGCCCTCGTGCGTCAGGCGCACCAGGTCACCGGTGCGGTACATGCGCGAGCCCGCGGGACCGAAGGGGTCGGCGACGAACCGCTCGGCGGTCAGGTCGGTCCGCCCCAGGTACCCGCGGGCGACCTGAGCGCCGCCCAGATACAGCTCGCCGGGCACCGTCGCGGGGACGGGCCGCAGCGCGCGGTCGAGGACGTAGGCCCGTACGTTGTGGCCGGGACGCCCGATGACGGGGCGCTCCGCGGTCTCCTCGATACGCCGGTACACCGCGTCCACGGTGCACTCGGTGGGCCCGTAGTAGTTGTGGAAGACGGTCGAGGGGCAGGTCCGCAGCCGCTGCCACAGGGCGGCGTCGATGGCCTCGCCGCCGACCATGACCATCCGCGGGCGGTGGTCCTCGCCCTCGACGAGACCCGCGGCCAGCAGCCGGCGGAGGAACGAGGGCGTGAGGTCGAGGAAGTCGATGCGCCGCTCGCGGACGCCGGCGACGAGGGCGGCGGGATCGAACCGCACCGGCTCCTCGACGAGGTGCAGCTCCTGACCGGCGGCCAGGAAGAGCAGCCCCACCCAGGCGGTGTCGAACGAGAACGAGGCGGTGAGCGCGGCCCGCAGCCGGCGCCCCGCCGAGGCGACGCCCGGCGCGATCAGGTCGCGCTCGTGGTCGAAGAAGAGATTGGTCAGCTGGCGGTGCTCGACGACCACCCCCTTGGGCCGCCCCGAGGTGCCCGAGGTGAAGCTGACGTACGCGGGATGCCCCGCCCACGACGGCCGGTGAGGGCCGCCGGGGTCGGCCTCCGGCCGGCATCCGGGACCGAGCACCGTCGCCTCCTCGTCGAGCACCACCCTGGGCGTGGCGCGGGCGAGACGCGGGGCTTCTGCGGACGTGGTGATCACGTACCGCGGGCGAGCGTCGGCCACCATGGCGCGGATGCGCTCCGCCGGGTGGGCCGGGTCGAGCGGCACGCAGGCCGCGCCCGTCTTGAGGACGGCGAGCAGGGCCACCACGTAGTCGGCCGTACGGGGCAGCAGCACCGCCACGTACGTCTCGGGGGCGGCGCCCCGCGCGAGCAGCAGGTGTGCGAGGCGGTTGGCGCGGGCGTTGAGTTCCCCGCGGGTCAGCTCCGTCCCGCCGCAGACCAGAGCCGTCTCGGCGGGCGCGCGGCGGGCGTGGGCCTCGAACAGCTCGGGCAACGTCGTGTCGGGGACGGGGTGTTCATCGCCCCGCGCCGTGCTCAGCAGGTGCGCGCGCTCCTCGGCGGGCAGGATCTCGATGTCCCTGAGGGGCAGATGGGGTTCGGCCCGCGACAGCGTCCGCAGCAGGGCCATGAAGCGCCGGTGGTGGGCGGCGACGTCGGCGGCGGAGTACAGCGCGGGGTCGGCCTGGAAGTCGATGCGCAGCGAGCCGTCGGCGGGCCGGTCGTAGACGTTCACGCCAAGACCCGTGACCGGTCCGTTGGACAGGTTGTGCAGCACCGCCGCGTACCTGCCGAAGGCCAACTCCTTGTCGTGCGTCATGATGTTGATGCCCCAGTCGTCCGCGAAGCCCTCGGGACGCCGGGCGATCTTCAGCTCGCGCGCCACGTACCCGTACGGGTAACGCTGGTGGCGCAGCAGCCCCTTCGCCTTCCCGACCGTGTGGCGCAGCAGGTCCTCCAGGGTGCCTTGTCCGTCGAGCCGCACGCGCAGGGGCAGGATGTTGGCGAGCATCGTCGGTACGTCGCGCGCCGCCGGGCCGCGTCCGGTCACCGTCAGGTCCAGCGTCACCTCGTCCCGGCCGCTGAGCCGGTGCACGTACAGGGACAGGGCCGCCATCGCCGCCGTCGCGAGGCCCGTACGCGCCGCGCGCGCGAGGTCCCGCAGCCCGTCCGTGGCCGCGGCGTCGAGGTGGCCGGTGGACCGGACGAAGCCGCGCGGGACGTCCGGCACCTCGTGCGCGGAGTCCGGCCGGGAGGGCCAGTCGGCCAGCTCCGCCGCCCAGTACTCCCGGTCCCGTACGAACCGCTCCGACGCGTGGTACTCGGCCTCGTCCTCAAGGACGCGGCTCAGGGCGCCCATGCGGCCGGGCGGGACGGGCCGCCCGGCGTCCAGGGCGGTGTAGACCTCCGCGATCCGCTGGATGAACAGGGCCGCGCCGTAGCCGTCCAGGGTGATGTGGTGCATGGCCAGGTACAGCAGGCACCGGTCCTGAGCCGTCCGCAGTGCCGTGAAGACCACCGTGGGCGCGCGGCCGAGGTCGACCGGCCGGTCCAGCTCGGCCCGCATCCACGCGTACGCGGCCGCGGTGGGGTCGTCCTCGTCCCGCAGGTCGACCTCCGGCAACCGCCAGTCGCCCAGCGGCTCGACGACCTGCCGCACACCGCCGTCGTCGTCGGTCACGAACCGCGCGCGCAGCCCCTCCGCGTCGGTGAGGGCCTCGCGCAGCGCCCGCTCCAGTACGCCCGCGTCCACCGGGCCCTGGATCTCCACCACTTCGGCCGCCCGGAACGCCGGGCTCCGTGGGTCGAGGGCCTGGGCGAACCACATGCCCGTCTGCGCAGCGCTCAGCGGCATCCCGCGGCCACCGTCGAACCTACTGTCCATTCTCGCGTCAACTTCCCTCACGGCCAGGGCCACCGCCCGCTCGCGCCGGCTCGCGGCACGCTCACACCGCCGCCCCTCCGCTCGGGGCGGGTCATCCGGTCATGTGCCATAGAGGGCAACGAGCCGCGCTCGGCGAAGTGTCGGTTATCAGGCAACCTGCTCGCGGAAGGCGGCCTCGTCCCGCCGCCCCTGACGTCACTCCCACTGCCATTCGAGCCCGTAGACGCCCGGCGGGCACTTGGCGGGCAGCAGGTGGGCGGTGTGGGACGTGTCGAGGAGGACGCGGTGGCGCTGGCGGGCCTCGCCGTCGAGGCGTTCCCGGTAGAAGTAGTGGCAGCTCGACGGAGTGGCGAGTGGGTGGAACCGCACGTGCAGGAGGTAGGTCCTGAGCGATCCGCGGATGCGGCGCTCATGGCTGGTCGAGGCCGTGAGCGACGGGCCGATGTGGACGGTGTACTCGACCACCGCCGTGTCGTTGCGGGCCAGTGGGCGGCCGAAGGAGATGTCCGCGAGCACGCTGCGCAGTTCCGGCACGAAGCGCCGGCCGGTGAGTTCGCCGTTGCGCACGACGACGTCGACGGCGTCGTCCGGCAGCGCGTCGAGGAAGTGGACCACCGTGAGCTGCCGGGCGCCGTCCCGGACGGCTCGCAGCACGGTCGTCACCGTCATCTCACGTATGGAACGGTGTTCGTCCAGCGTCACCGTCTCATGGGTGACCAGCGCCTGGGTGTCGGAGTTGAAGTGCGGGAACGCCTCGCCGAGCGCCTGTTCGAGGTCGGACCTCTCGCCGTAGACACCGCGGACGGCGGCCGGGTCGTGCGGCAGCGCCCGGCCGCGGGGCCGGTGCGGTCCGAGCAGGGAGCGCAGGGTGCCGGGCGACAGCCCGAGCATCGGCTCCAACGCGTCGATGGCTCGCAGCGACTGGGGCCGCTCGGGCTGGCTGCGGCCCCGCTGCCAGTGGCTGAGCGTCGCGGGGCTCACACTGATCCCCTGGGCGTGGAGGCGGTCGCACACCCGCTCCAGGGAGAGCCCGCGCTGCCGCAGCGCCTGCCGCAGGACGGCGGCGAAGGTCGCCTCCGGGGCACGCGGGTCGAGGTCCCGGAGGTCGGTGCCGCAGGGGGCGTGGTGGTCTGCGCGGTCGCCGAGCCCGTTCGGGCCCGAGGCGAAGAGGTCGTTCGTCATGATGTCTTCCGGTGGGGGGACGTATGTGTGCCGTTCCACGGCCGGCGGGTTGCCCGCACCCATACGCCGAGCAGGGGCCGATCACCGTAACCGGTGAACGGCCCCTGTGACCCGGGACGAAGGGGATCAGTTGGTGTTCAGCGTCAGGCCGTAGTAGCTGAGCGCGTCATCGAGCGGCTGGAAGTAGGAGGAACCGCCCGAGTTCACCCCGGAGCACTGCTGGCCGACGGGGCCGCCGGAGGTCATGCCCTGCGCCTGGTTGCCGGAGATGTAGGCGCCGCCGCTGTCGCCGCCCTCGGTGCAGACCGTGGAGCTGGCGAGGCCGGAGACCACGGTGTCGGGGCCGCCGTTCTGGTCGGTGTAGGTCACGCTGACGTTGTACGAGCGGACGGTGCCGCAGGTCCAGCCGGTGGTCTGGCCGGACTTGCAGAGCGCGGCGCCCGAGGCGGCCCTGCGGCTGCCCCGGACGGCGACCGGGCTGCCGTTGCCCCAGGTGCCGACGCTGGTGGCGATGGAGTTGCCGGCGTCGACGGCTGCGACGCCCATGTCGACGCTGCGCGTGCCGACCGCGAACCGGCTGTGCGTGGCCTTGGCGAAGCGTGCGTTGTTGTACGAAAGGACGGGCAGGTCCTCCACACAGTGCCCCGCGGTGACCAGGAACTGCTTGCCGTTCCTGTCGCGGGCGCCGTAGCCGACGGAACACAGGTAGCCGTTGTAGGTCATCCGGCTGCCCGGGTAGATCACGGCCTGCGGGGTGAGCTTCTCCTGGCCCTTGACGACCTTGACCGCCTTGCCGTGCTTCGCCGCCTCGGTGAGGAACGCCTTGGTGGCCGCCCCGCGCCCGCTGTTGACCTCGACCGTGACCGTGTCCGACGCGAGGTCGACGCGCCACGAGGAGACACCCCCGGGAACGCGCTTGGCGGCGAGGGTGTCCAGCTTCGCCTTGATCTTCTCCAGTTCGGCCTGGCCGCGGGCGGGGACCCGGGAAGCGAGACCGCTCTTCTCGATCTTCCTGGCCTCCGCGGCGTCACCGGCGTTGACGGTCAGCTCGCCGCCGGCGGTGAAGAAGGCGCCGTCGCCGGATATGCCGTCCTTGGCCAGCTCCGCGAGCCGTCTCTGCTGTGCGTCCTGCTCGTCGAGCCGTTCCACGGCGGCCTTCTCGCTGACGCCGAGCGAGTCGGCGAGCGCCCGCACCATCTCCGGCTGGTACCGCGGGGCGGCGGCCTCGGTCGCCTGGGCCTGGGCGGTCACGGCGGTGACCGAGAGCAGGGCTCCGGCTGCGGCGATCAGGGCAGACTTATGCGAAATGCGCACTCTTATTCCTTCCGGTAGCAGGCAGCGGCCCACGGCATTCCCGCGTCCCGGGACAACGACATTCCGGGGACGGGGATTTGGGTGCGATTCCCGTGAAGGCGGGCAGGTGCCTGGCGGCGAAAGTGGGGGCTTCGCCGCGCCCCGACTTTCGCCCATCCGCCGGAGCGTCATCAAGGTTCGCGACGGGGCGGGTTTTTAACAGAGTTCCTTTGAATCTGTTTACCGCGCAAGGGCCGCCGGCCGGGGCACGGTTGCCCGCCACTCACCGTCCGTGGCGCGGCCCCCGGAAACATTCGTAGGGTGGCCCCATGCCACTCGTAGAAGTCACGCACGCTCCCGATGTCCCCATATCGAAGCTCCAGGAACTGGGTTCGGTACTGCCGCACCTCGTGTCCGTCGCCGTGGAATGCCCCGAGGAGCCGTACGACGGATGTCTCCAGCCGGGCGACGTCGAGGTCCGCTTCCGCGGCCTGGGGCCGCTCGACCGCTGCGGCCTCGACGTGGTGATCGAGGTGCGGTCCAAGTACTTCGAGAGCAGGGCCGCCGACCGGCAGGAGCGGGTGGACCGCCTGCACGAGGACATCCGCACCGCGACCGGCCTCGACGACTTCGGCGTCTACCTGTCGCTCCCGGTGGCCGCCTGGGCGCAGGGCGACTGACCCCTGGTGAACGGGTGACTCCGCGTCACTCGTTCAGGGGAAGCGGCGGCGGCACACGTCTCGGCGAGCGGCCGGGTGGGCAGGACGGCGAGCGGCAACAGGGCGGGCACTACTCCCCGCCGGGTTCCGCAGGTCCGTTCCCGTCACCCCGGAAAGGCGGAACCGCATGGTCTCCGTGGCACCCAAGGACGACCCCCGACGGTGGAAGGCCCTGGTGTTCATCTGCCTCGCCGAGCTGATGGTCGTGCTCGACGGCACCATCGTGAACATCGCCCTTCCCTCCGCCCAGCGGGACCTGCACTTCTCGGACGCCGACCGGCAGTGGGTGGTCACCGCCTACGCCCTCGCGTTCGGCGGACTCCTGCTGTTCGGCGGGCGCGTCGCGGACCTGTGGAACCGCAGGCACGCCTTCCTCCTGGGCGCCGTCGGATTCGCCGTCGCCTCCGCCCTGGGCGGCGTGGCCGTGAACACCGCCATGCTCATGGGCTCCCGTGCCGTCCAGGGCGCCTTCGCCGCGCTGTTGGCGCCGGCCGCGCTGTCCTTGCTGTCGGTGATGTTCACCCAGGCCGAGGAGCGCGCCAAGGCGTTCGGCATCTACGGGGCCATCGCGGGCGCCGGAGCCGCGATCGGCCTGCTGCTCGGCGGCGTGCTGACGGAGTACCTGACCTGGCGCTGGACCCTGCTCATCAACATCGCCTTCTCGGCCGTCGCCGCCCTGGGCGTCCTCTACGTCGCCGACGAGCGGGGGACCGGCCGCCGCGGCCGCCGCCTCGACCTGCCGGGCGCCGCGCTCGCCACCGGCGGCCTCGTCTGCCTGGTCTACGGCCTGACCAGGGCGGAGTCCGACGGCTGGGCCGCACCGGTGACCCTGACGCTGTTGGCCGGCGCCGTCGTGCTCCTCACCGCGTTCGCCGTGCTCGAAGCCCGGGTGCCGGAACCGCTGCTGCCGCTGCGCGTGGTCCTCGACCGCAACCGGGGCGGCGCCTACCTCTGTCTGGCCGTCGCCTTCGTCGGCATGTTCGGGCTGTTCCTCTTCCTCACCTTCTACCTCCAACGCGACCTCGGATTCAGCCCGTTGCTGTGCGGAGTGGCCTTTCTGCCGCTGACCGTCGGCATCATGATCGGCGCGACCCTGATCGGCACCCGCCTGACGCCGCGCGTTCCCGCCCGGCCGCTGATGACGGCGGGGTTCCTGGTCGGGGCCTCGGGGCTCGTCGTCCTCGCCCGGATCACCCCGGCCGGCTCCTACACCACCACCGTCATGCCCGGCATGTTCGTCATGGGCCTCGGCCTGGGGACCGTTCTCATGCCCGCCGTCAGCCTGGCGACCCACGCCGTCGCGCCGCGGGACGCCGGTGTCGCCTCGGCCATGGTCACCACCGCCCAGCAGATCGGCTGTGCCGTCGGCACCGCCCTGCTCAACACCGTCGCCGCCACCGCCACCGCCGCCCACCTGCGCGACCACCCGCCCCTCGACCCCGCCACCGCCCTGGAGACCACGGCGCGCGCGACGGTCCACGGCTACTCCACCGCCATCTGGTGCGCGGCGGGCATCCTCGCGGTGGCCGGCGTGGCCGCCGCGGCCCTCATCGACCACCGGCCCCGTACCACCGCCGCAGGGCCGGCGGACGCAGGGGGCGGCGGTCACCGTCGGGCACCGGTCCACGAGGCCGGTCCTTCGTAGTACCCGGGGTGCGCGGAGCGCCGCCGCCGTCCCGCACGAAACCGCCGGGCACGGTCGTGATGAGCGCCATCAGCACGCCCATGGTGAAGATCCGCCCGTCGATGACGCCGAGGCTCCGGCCGGCGGAGAGCACCACGATCTCGGTCAGCCCCCGCGTGTTCATCAGCAGGCTCAGCGTCACGGTGTCCCGCCGGTCCATCCCCCCGAGGCGCGCGGGCACCGCCGTGCCCACCAGTTTGCCCGCGCAGGCCAGCGCGACCATGGCGGCCAGTTCGAGCCAGCCACGCCCCGTGAGCGCCCCGAGATCCACATGGATGCCGGTGACGACGAAGAAGACGGGCAGCAGGAGCGAGGACGACTGCTCCAGCGAGGTCCGCACCGACGCGGTCAGGGCGTCGGCACTGCCGCGCGGCATGATCACACCGAAGGCGAACGCGCCGAAGATCGCGTGGATGCCGATCCAGGTCGTGGCGTACGAACAGAGGAAGATCCCCGCGGTGACGACGGCGAGGAGCTCTCCCCGCGACCCGCGAGCGGTCGCCCGGCGTACGGCCACCGCGAGCAGCGGCCGTACGAGCACGGCGAGCAGGCACACGAAGGCGACCGCGAGGACGAGGGTCTGCGCGGCTTCCGAGGGATGGCCCGCCGTGGCGAGGGCGGTGCACAGGGCGAGCAGGCACCAGGCGAGTACGTCGTCCGCGGCGGCCGCGGCCAGCGCGATGCTCCCGACCGCGGTGTCCGTGAGCTTCTTCTCGTCGAGGATTCTGGCGAGCACGGGGAACGCGGTGATGGCCAGTGCCGTGCCGAGGAACAGGGCGAACACCCCGAAACCTATGTGCTCCCCGGCGGGCGGCGGATGGTGGCCGTACAGGATCGCGGCCAGCGCGACGCCGCACCCGAAGGACAGGGTGAGCGCGCACAGCGACACCGACGCCGCGTGGCGGGCGCCGGTGCGCAGCAGCGCGGGGTCGGTGTGCCAGCCCAGGAGGAACATGAACAGCAGCAGTCCGACCTGGGCGACGGCGGACAACAGGGGGCGGGTGTCCTCGGGGAAGAGCATGCGGTCGGGGCTGCCGGGCAGCAGCCCGAGCAGGCTCGGACCGAGGGCGATGCCCGCCGCGATCTCGGCCATGACGGCCGGTTGGCGCAGCGGGCGCGCGAGCCGTTTCAGCACGGCGCAGGTCAGCAGCATGACGGCGAGGCCGACGCCGACCATGGCGAACGTCAGATCGGCCGCGGTGGCGGGCGAGTCGAGCGCCTCCGTGATCATGGCGTACCCCCCTGGCGCCGCCCCGCGGCCTCCGGCACGTGCCGGCCGCTGCCGGCGGCCGGGGCGGCGTGCGCGGCGATGACCTCGTCGACGACCTGGTGCGTGCGCGCCGCGAGGTCGTCGATCTGCGCGTCGGTGTACCAGGAACGGCTGACCGGCAGGTCGATGTGGAGACCGTCGCCGAAGCGGGTGACGACCACGAAGAGCGTGGGGATGCGGGCCATCGGCAGGACCCGCAGCCCCGTGGCCACGAGCCCGCCGGGCAGCGACGGCACGGCGATCCGGCCGAGGTTGGTGACGAAGAAGGTCGGCGGGCACTGCCGCGCCATGTACGGGAAGGCCGCGAGCTCCCGTTCCGGGATGCCGGCGGCGAGGCCCTCGCGCACGGACGCCGCCAGGTCGCGGCCCAGGGCGAGCGGGTCGGCGGGGACGTCGACGGAGAGCCTGACCGGCATGCCGGAGGCCGCGGACTGGAGCACCTCCTCCGGGATGGGCGGTGTCACCCTCCTGCGCATGTCCACCGCCACGCCGCAGCACACGGAGACCGGCCCGTCGGCGGGGTCGAGCGCGGGCCGGACGGCGGCCGTGAACAGCCCGCACACCAGGGAGTTGACGGACAGCGCGTGCCCGTGGGCGATGTCCACGAGCGCGGCGGTCCCGGCGGCGTCCACGCTGACGCGGGCGGCTCCGAACGTCATGTCGGGCCCCGGCCCCGGACCCGCCGACGCCGGTGAGGGCAGGCGGGCCGGGGGGACACGGGCGTCGGTCTCCGCCCGCCGCGCCACGTACTCCCGCAGTTCGTCCGGCGTGTACTTGTGGTGGAACGCCTCCTCGATCGCCGGGGCGAGGACCGGCAGGACCGGCGCCGTGGCGGCGGGCCGTCCCGAGCACGCGTCGGCGTACAGGGACCAGAGGGCCTGGTGCAGGGCGATGATGCTGGTGCCGTCCACGCAGGCCCGCGGCAGCGTGGTGACGAGCAGGTGTGTCCGCCCCGGTGGACCGGTCCGCTCCCGCGTGATCAGGGCCATGCGCAGCAGGGGGCCCTCGGACCAGTCGGTGGCGGCGTTCAGCTCCTGCCGCAGGTCCGTGGCCCGGACGAGCCGGACGGCGGGACGCCGCCCCGCCATGACGCGCACATACGCGGTCTCGCCCTGGAGGGACAGGTTTCCGCCCAGTACGGGATAGCGGCACACGAGTCGTCCGAGCGCGCTCTGGAGCGCTTGGGCGTCGATGTCCCCCCGCAGTTCCCAGACGGTGACCACACGCATGTCACCGGCGGTCATCATGGCCTCATGGCCGGACAGAAGGCGTTCCATTTCCCCACCTCTCATTGAAATGCCGCGAACCTTCTCGTGGGCCGCATCCGTCGGCGCATCCCCCGAACGGACCGCGTGGCGCCGGGATATGGCGCGTTCCTTCTCGACGTGAGCCGGTGACGCGCGGCCCATGCCGCGCGGTCGCGTAGACCTGGCCCCGCCGGCGCCGGAATGCCTACCGGCAGTCACTTTCCGGGCGCACGATGGTCGCTGCCCCACCGTCGAACGGAACAGAAGGGAAAGCCATGGCGGACGAGCCGACCGAAATGCTGCTGCCCAAGGAGAACGTCGATTACGAGGCCTTCTACCTCGGGCAGCCGATGGTGGCGGGCACCGCGTCGCCCTATCCGAAAGTGCCCTGGGACATCGGCGAACCGCAGCCGGCGGTCGTCGAACTGGAGCAGTCCGTGGACTTCCACGACCCGGTCCTCGACGCGGGCTGCGGTCCGGGGGACAACGCGATCATGCTCGCTCTGCGGGGCCACCGGGTCACCGCGTTCGACAGTTCGCCCGCCGTACTCGCGACCGCCCGCGAGCGTGCCGCGACGGCGGGGGCGGACGTCGAGTTCGTGGAGGCGGACGCCACGCGGCTGGAGGAACTGGCGGGGCGGCGCTTCGCCACCGTCCTCGACAGCGCGCTGTACCACTGCCTCGGCGACGAAGAACGCCACCGGTATCTCGCCGCGCTGCGCCAGGTCACCGCTCCCGGCGCGCGGTTGCACCTGGTGTGCTGGGCGGCGGGGACCCCCGGCGTGCGGCAGCCCATGGTGGTGAGCGAGGAGAACCTGCGCACCATCGTCGGGGCGCACTGGGACATCAGCGAGGTCAGGCGCACGAGCCTGACCACGGCGGTGGTCCCCGACGCCCTCACCGACGAGGACATCGCCGACTTCCGCCGGCTGGGCGTGACGATCGACAGGGATCGGGTGGAGGTCGACGAGCAGGGCAGGATCGTCGGGCCGGGCTGGTACCTGCACGCGGTCCGCCGCTGAACCGACTCGGCCGCCGTCATACGGCACCGTCCTTGCGGGCCACCGCGAAGACGCGGCGGAACCGGAAGACCGTGCCGTAGGCGGTGGCGGGGTACACCTCGGCCAGGCGCTCGCGGTAGGCGGCGAGGAAGTCGTCGGCGGCCCCCGGTTCGTCCGCGAGGGCGCTCAGCAGCGGCAGCATCCCCGTCCCGGTGGTCCAGTCCGCGAAGGGGTCCTGCCCCGGCAGGACATGGGCGTACGTCGACTCCCAGGCGTCCACCGCGCAGCCGAGGGAGGCGAGCCGCCCGAGGTAGTCGGCCGGGTCGTGCACCCGGTGGTCGGGAACGGCGCCGCTGCCGAGGCGCTCCTGCCAGCGCGGGCTCGCACAGAGGTCGCGCAGGGCGCCGTGGGCGCGGGAGGCGGTGTTGTCGGGGACCTGGAAGGCGAGGACGCCACCGGGGGTCAGGGCGCCCACCCAGTCCTCGAAGCGGTCGGGGTGATCGACCACCCACTGGAGGGCGGCGCTGGAGATGACGAGGTCGAAGGGTTCGGCCGGGGTCCAGCGGCCGATGTCGCCGTGGCGGAAGTGGAGGCGCCCGCCCTGCGCGGTCTCGCCCGCGACCGCCTCGGCGGCGGCGATGCTGTCGGCGGAGCTGTCGAGCCCGGTGATGTGCGCGTCCGGCCAGCGCGCGGCGAGGAGAGCGGTGACGCGTCCGGTGCCGCAGCCGAGGTCCATGATGCGCGCCGGCCTGCGGGGCAGGTCGGGGACGCGGGCGAGGAGGTCGTGGAAGGGACGGGTGCGCGGGTCGGGGCGGTCGAGGTGTCGCTGGGTGTCCCAGGTGGGGGTGGCGTGCATGGCGGGCCTCCGGGGAAGCGGGCGGGGGAACCGGTGGACGGGCCGGGTGTTCAGGGCTTGCGGCCGACTCCGCCCACGACGTCGGCCACGAGGGTGGCCCACTCGGTGGAGTACGGGTCGTCGGTGTCGGGCCGCCACGTGGTGAGGGGGACGACGCCCGGGTCGACCAGGCGCAGGCCCCGGAAGTAGCCGGTGATCTGCTCGGGTGTGCGCAGGCGGTAGGCGAGGTCGGCGGTCGAGTTGTGCCGCGCCTGGATGGTGCGCCAGTCACCCGCGGTGTCGCTCACGTCGTGGGAGAGCAGGCAACTGCCGGAGGGCAGCGCCGACATCAGCGTCGCGACGATTCCGCACGCCTCCTCGTACGCGGACACATGGCCGAGGATGCCGCTGAGGACGAGGGCGACGGGTGACGACAGGTCGAGCGTCCGGGACGCGGCGGTCAGGAGCGCGTCGGGCTCGCGCAGGTCGGCGAGGAGGAAGGTGACGGATTCCGGGTCGGTGGAGGCGAGGAGGGAGCGGGCGTAGGACACGGTGCGCGGGTCGTTGTCGGCGTACACGACGCGTGCTCCGGGGGCGGCCCGCCGGGCGATCTGGTGGGTGTTGCCCGCCGTGGGCAGGCCCGAACCGATGTCGAGGAACTGCCGGACGCCTTCGTCGACGGCCAGGTGGCGCACCGCGCGGGTGAGGAAGTGCCGGGTGGTGCGCACCCGTTCCACGAGGCCGGGGTTGTCCGCCGCCAGGCGGTTGCCCGCGGCGCGGTCCACGGCGAAGTTGTGCATGCCGCCCAGCCAGTGGTTCCACACGCGCGCGTGGCTGGGCAGCGTGGTGTCGGTCTCCGGTGGCGGGTCGGAAGCGGCCGCTGCCGGCCCGGGGTGGGCAGGGGGCGGGATCGGTGCGACGCCTTGGTTCATCACGTCGTGTATGCAAGCAATCTCCCGGGGTGGGGAACAAGGTCGGCCGGGTCCTTCAGCGCGGTTGCGTAGGGTCGGCGGGGTGGCGCGGGGCCGGCAGGGCGGACCCGGGCGGCGTCTTCGGGGCTTGACGTGCGGGGCCGCGCGGGCTCACCGGGTCCGCGGGAGTGCCCGCCTCGGTGGGCGGTGCGGGGCGGGCCGCCACGTGGTGCCCCGGAGCGGCGTCGGCCCCGGGGTGGGTGCGTGCCAGGTCGATGCGGGAGCGCAGCCGCAGCTTCCGGTAGATCTGCCGCAGGTGGAAGCCGACGGTGTGGGAGGAGAGGAACATCTGGGTGGCCACCTGACGGTTGGTCAGCCCTTGGGCCACCAGGTCCGCGACCCTGCGCTCGGTGTCGGTCAGGCTCGCCCAGCCGGACGCGGGCCGGTCCGCGCGCTTCCAGTGCCGCCGGCGCACGCCGAGGCGGCGCAGCCGGCGCCGTACTCGCGCCTCGTCGCGCGCGGCGCCGAGACGCGCGTACTTGGCCATGGCCCACTCCAGCTCCATCACCGTGGTGGCGCGGTCGGCCGCGCACAGCGTCCCCAGATCCTCGGCGGCGGAGGCCCCGCACCACGGGTCGCGGTGCGTCTGCACCGCCCGCCGCAGCGCCTCGGCGTCCCGCTGGTACACCCCTTGGGCGTGCGCGGCGGCGGCGAGCAGGGTGGGGACGTCGGCGTTGTCGGCGGCGAGCCGCTGCGCGGCCCGCACGGTCTCGGCGGCCCGCTCCCCGTCGCCCCGGTCGACCGCGGCGCGCACCAGCCAGGCCGCCGCCGCCGGTTCCTCGCAGAGCAGGGAGCCGAGGGCCTTGTGGTCCGCGTGGACGGCGGCCAGCGCGGAGTCGAGGCCGTCCACGTCACGCCGCGCCGCCGCCAGTTGCGCCGCCATCCACGCCGCGCCCGCCCGGGACGCGGCCGCCGCGGCACCGTCGAGGCCCTGCTCCGCGACCGTCCGCGTCAACCGCTCGACGTGTTCGTCGGCCGCGGTGAGATCACCCCGGCGCAGCGCGACCTCGGTCAGCGTGCGCCACCCCAGCGGTGTGTACCGCGGCATGCCCGCGGCCTCGGCGGCGGCGAGCCCTCCGGCGGCCTGCGCCGCCGCCTCCGCAAGGGCGCCCTGGGCGAGGGCGAGCGACGACCCGAGGATCATGCCGGCGCCGCACAGCACCGGCCAGCCCTCGGCCTCGATCTCACGGCGCAGGGGGCCGAGGAGAGCCGTGGCCTCCGTGGTCTCCCGCAGGTGGGTGAGGAGGGTGGCGAGCGTGAGGCGGGGCGCGAACGGCCAGTGGCCGGCAGGCTCGTCGTCGGGCGAACCGGCCGCCGCGCGGGCCTGCCGCAGCGCCTCGCCGACCCGGCCCGCATGCCAGTGCGACCGGGCGAGCACGCACCGCAGCCCGGCGGAGGGACCGC
The DNA here is from genome assembly GCF_040654435.1 of Streptomyces sp. NPDC050703. Classification (NCBI taxonomy): domain Bacteria; kingdom Bacillati; phylum Actinomycetota; class Actinomycetes; order Kitasatosporales; family Streptomycetaceae; genus Streptomyces; species Streptomyces sp. NPDC050703. Next base: position 192,388 of record NZ_JBFAHX010000009.1, on the reverse strand, counting down.
CCCGGCGCGTCATCTCCTGCCGCGTCTCGCGCTCCGCCGCCGCCGCGTCCAGGTCGGCGAGGCCGTGCAGCCTGCCCAGCTCCATGCGTTCGGCGAGACCCTCGGCCGCCGCGGCGCCCGGCGCCGCCGGCCCGGCCACCGCCACGGCCCGCGCGGCCCGGCCCGCGAGCAGCAGCGCCGATGACAGCTCGCACCGCAGCGCGGTGGCCTGCTCCTGCGGGAGCGCGCCGCCCAGGGACTCCTCGGCCAGCGCGATGGCCCGGGGCAGGGGGCCGCAGCGGGCCAGCGCCTCGACCGCGACGCGCAGCAGCTCCGCCCGCGCGGGGTGCAGTGGACCGGTGATCTCCAGTGCGCGCTGGGCGAGTTCGGCCGCCGTACGGGGCTCGGACGCCACGACCGCGGTGGCCGCCGAGCACAGCACCGTGACGGCCCGGGTGTCGCCACGGCGGGCACCGTGCACCAGGTGGGCCGCGGCGGGCAGGACACCGCCGTCCCTGCCGATGATCATGTCCGCCGCCTGCCGGTGCAGCGACCCGCGCAGCGGCCCCGGCAGCGTCGCGAGCAGCGCCTGCCTGACCAGCTCGTGCCGGAAGGCGATGGTGTCGCCCTCGCACACCACGATCCGGGAGTCCAGCGCCTCCCGCAGGGCGGGCAGCACCGAGGCCGTGGTCTCACCCAGTATCTGCGCGATGTCCTCGGGCAGGGCGGTACGGCCGAGGACGCAGGCCACGTCGAGCAGCAGCCGGGTGCCCGGCTCAAGTGCCGCTCCCCGGTCGCGGATCAGCGCGCCGAAGCGGCGTGGCACCGGCCCGTCCTCGATGTCACCGGTCAGCCGGGCGCGCCCCTCGGTCACCCGTACCCGCTGCTCCTCCACGAGGCCGTCGAGCAGCGCGACGAGCGCCGCGGGGTTGCCGTCGGCGCCCTCGGCGCAGGCCAGCAGCTCGGGCGCGGGTTCGGCCGCGAGCCGGTCGGCGGCCAGCTCCGCAACGGCGCGGTCGTCCAGGGGCGGCAGGTACACCCGTTCCGAGCGGTCGGCTTCGCCGAGGGCCGCGAACAGCTTGGCCGGCAGGGATTCGGCCTCCCCGGCACGGCGGGCCAGCACCCAGGCCACCGGCTGAGCCGCGCACCGGGCCACCAGGATGCCGAGCGCGGCCGACGTCATGCTGTCGGCCCACTGGAGGTCGTCGAGCACGACGGCCACCGGGCCGCGGCGCAGCCGTTCGGTGAGCGAGGCGTGCAGCCGGTCGATCAGCCACGCGGAGTGTCCGGCGAGGCCGGCGCCCGTGTCCAGGGGCGGGTGCTCCACGTCGGTGCGCGGGTCCAGGGCGGCGGTCAGCGGGGCGAGGGGGACGGCACGGCGGACCTCGTCCGCGCCGGCGTACGCGACGGAGAACCCGCACTGGGCCGCCACCGCGCAGACGTCGCTCAGGAGCCTGCTGCGCCCGGCGCCCGCCACTCCTTCGACGAGGGCGACGCCGCCGCGCCGGGGCCCGGAACGCGTGGTGTCGAGCAGATGCAGAAGCCGCTCCCACTGCTGTTCCCTGCCTCGCAGACGCGGGCCGGGACGGGGGAGCGGCACGAACTCCGCGGCGGTCAGGAGGGATCGGGACGAGGGAGTCGGGTCGATGTGGGGGGTGTGTACACGAGATGGCAACCGCTGTCCCCTTGTGCCTCTGGTCAGGTCGGCTTCGGGTGGAATGGTCGAACGGCGGGCGGACATCCGTCACATCCGTCCGGAGCGGATGTGACGCCGCGACGGAGCGGAGGGCCTGAGGTCCGCCCGCACGGCGGCATACCCCGGAGCCGGGTCAGTCACCCCCCTTGGCGAAATGATCCGCGTACGAACGCATGAGCTCGGGGACCCGCTCAGGGAGGCCGGGCAGCGTGGCGCTCGCGTCGGCGAGTTCGGCGAAGCGGCGGCCGAACACCCGTGCCGCCACGTCGGGACGCGGGATCGGGCCCGGCTCCTCCGCCAGCTCGAAGGAGGGACCCGCCGTGCGCCCCGGGCGGCCCGAGGGCAGGGTGACCAGGTGTTCGGCCAGCGGTCGCATCATCCCCGTCATGACGTCGATCGCCGCGTTCATGAGCCGGGAGCGCCGCAAGCTGCTGTCCGCCGCGACGCCGAAGTGCTGGACCATGAGCTGGTTCATCAGGAAGTACGCGTCGTTGAAGGCCGCCAGCGCGGCACGTGCCCGGGGGGCGGTCACCTGGTCGCAGGCCGGGTTCCCCGCGTGCAGCGAGGGATTGCGCAGCACCGGGTAGGCGGGGCTCCACGGCGGCCGTCGCCGCCGCGGGGCGCCCTCCGCGTGGTGCTCGGCGGCCAGCAGGTCCGCGATCCGCAGGAACGTGTCGTAGTGCGACTCCTCATCGGACGCGGCGCTCTGCAGTACGTTGCCCTCGCCGTGCTCGGTGACGAAGTCGACGGCGAACAGGGCACTGGCGACGTCGTCCACCTCCAACTGGTAGTCGGGGTGCGCGGCATCCACCGACCTGCGCATGAACAGATGGTGCTCGCCGCCGCCGCGCCCCCGCTCCACCACGAAGAGGTCCGGCACGGTGGCGATGCCCTCCCGGATCGCGGCGTAGAGATCGCTGAGCGACTGGTACGGGTAGGGGCGGCCGTCGTCCCGCTCCCGCACCGTGTCGTCGGCCAGACCGGCGCCGACGTCGTGCGGCTGCTCCAGGGCGATGAAGCGCTGCACGCTGCCGGGGCCGAACGCCTCCAGGCTCATGTCGAGCGGCATCCGCAGCCGGCTGTTCAGGGTCCCGAAGTCGACGCGCGGCATGTGGAACGGCATGCCCATCGCGGTGATGATGTTGTTGATCACCAGGAAGTGCGTCATCTCCTCCCTGGCCACGCCCATCAGGGTGCCGCGGACGCCGTTGCTGAGGGTCTCCCCGCCGTCCCCGCAGGCCAGACGGAGCTGGCGCGGGCTCCACTCGCCGCGCCGCACCAGCTCGCGCCCCGCGCCGTACAGCGGGATCGACCATCCGGCGTACAGGTACTGGAGCATCACGGCGAGTTCGGCGGTGGCCGCCTCCCGCAGCGCCTCGTGGAGCTGGGCGCGCGTGGTGAGGGCGCCGTCGCGGACCCGGCGCGGCACCGTCCTCGGCGGTGGCCTGCGGTCGGCCTCGTCCTGCCGCAGATAGGCCAGCAGGAGCCGCGTCTGAGGGGCCGTCATGTCGCGGGTGGGCGGCATGTAGTAGGTCTTGTCCTTGTTGGCGGGGTCGCACATCAGCCAGATGAGCCGTGCGTAGGTGGCCACCCGCGAGCGGTCGGCGAGGCTGAAGATCTCGTCCTTCATGAACGAGTGGAGCAGTTCGTACGGGGCGTACACCTCCCGGTACAGCACCTCGAAGGTGACCTGGTCGCGGGGGATGTCGTCGAGGTGCCGGGTGTCGGGCAGGGCCCGCACGTCCACGGCGCAGACGGCGGGCCAGTAGCCGAGCCGGTCGTCGTTGTCGTACGCGCGGACGGCGGACCCGGGTTCGTCGACGTCGCACGGGGGTACGTCCCCGTCCGGCAGGACGAGCAGCCGGGTGGCGCCGGCGGAGGCGTGCCGGACGGTGAAGGAACCGCGCCCCTCGGCGTCGGTCGTCAGCGTGCAGGACGCCGCCCATCCACGGTCGTCGCCGTCCTCCGGTGCCGGGCCGGGGCGCACGTCCACGATCCGTACGTCGCCGCACCGCGCCCCCTCCGCCTCGGCGGCGGGGTGGCCGGGCAGGGCACGCGGGTCGAAGAACTGCGTGACGTGCAGCGTGGCCCCCGCCGCCGGGAGCCCCAGCCGGTAGGCGCGCAGTGACACCTCCGTGGCGTCGCCGGAGGGCTCCGCGGGGTCGAGGAAGAGGGCGGAGTCGTCGACCAGGACCACCGTCTCCTCCTCGGCCAGCAGGACGCTCGGCCGCCGGCCCGGTGGTGTGCCCACGAGGACCAGGGGCTCCGCGCCGGGCGAGGAGTGCGTCGGCACGGTGACGAGCCCGCCCGTCGGGCCGGTGTCCGCGAGACAGGCCGCGGCCGGTACGCGGGCGACCAGCCGCCCGGAGTCACGGGTGCGCAGCTCCAGGTCCCCGACGTCGAGGCGCGGACCGAGCGGGTGCAGGGGGCCGGGGCCGGGCTCGGCGTCCCGGTGGCGGACGGGCACGGCGGTGAGGAGGTCGACCGTGGTGTGCGCGTCGGTCACATGGACCGCGGCGTTGTGCAGCGGGGTCGCCGTGCCCGCACGGCGCGGCCCGCGGGCGGTGAGCGGACGCCCGGCCGGGCAGGTGCGCTCCTCTCCGCGGCGCCACGGCGCGAGCGTGCCGCGCAGCTGCCAGACGTCCGGGGCGTCGTGGGCGCGGGGCGTGGCCATGTTGGCCAGCGCGAAGCGCACGACGAGCCCCGCGAACTCCCCTTCGGCGACGCGCTCGCGCAGCAGCCGGGCGGCGTCGGAGGTCTCCGTCTCGTCGGACCAGGCCAGGCCGTGCGCGGACGGGACGGCGAACTGGTGGACCACCGAGCGCGCGAACTGGTCCGCCAGCGGATGGTCACCAGGATCGAGGACGTACCGGGAGTTCTGCCGGCGAGGCGGCTGAAAGCCCGTCACGTCGCCGGTGGCCAGGTAGCCGACCTCGTGCGAACGGCCCTTCCTGCCGAAGCCGAACCTGCCGACCATGAGCGTGGTGGTCCAGCGCGACGCCGGGTCGATGTCGAGGACGCGGGCGCGGTTGTACGTGGTCGACAGGTAGTCGTTGTGGTGACCCCACATGTCGACGTGCCTGCCCACCACGGGGTCGGAGGTGTCGACCTCGCCCGGGGCGCGTTCCCACGCGGTGATGCGGGCGTCCACCCAGAAGTGCCCGTTGCCGCCGAAGTTCCAGCCCTTGACCGTGCTGAACCGCCCGTCGGCGGTGACCCGGCCGTCCGGCTCGAAGCGCCGCCCCAGCCGGTCGAGGTGCTCGTGGTACTCCCGCGGCGGCCGGTCCAGCGGGAACGGTCGCCCGTCGGCGGTCAGGGCGCGGTGGTGGGCGAGGTCGTAGAGGCCGCCGCGCGGTCCGGTGGGCAGGCGGGTCACCGCGGTGCCCGCGAAGTGCAGGCGGGGCAGGTCGAAGATGCTCACCGCGCCTCCTTCAAAGCCCCGTGGATCTCCGTCACCGCGGCGAGCGCCGACTCGATGGCGCCGTTGATCCAGGCCGGGGTGGCCGAGCAGTGCTCCCCGGCGAAGAACAGCCGCCCCTGCGGGCGGGCGGCCCTCCGCATCTCCTCGGCGCACCGGTCGGCGTCGCTGCCCCAGCGCCAGCGGCGCGAGGTGCAGCCGTTGCTCCAGCGGTTGCCCGCCCACGCGATGCTCGCCGCGTCGAGGACGACACCCGGCTCCTTGAGCTGCGGGTACAGCAGCGAGAGTTCCTCGACGGCCGCCGCGTGCCTGGCCTGGGCGGGGAACCGGCCGAGCAGGTCGGCGTCCTCGGCGATCGCGTACGAGCCGAGCAGCGTCGCCCCCTTGGCCGGATCACCCTCGCGCGGCGGGTAGTAGGTCTGCCGGGCCCGCCCGCCGGTCGCCGAGGCGCCGCCCCGGGTGCCGTCCGCCTCCCAGAAGGCGTCCCTGCAGTGCAGGGCCACCTTGGTCGCGGCGCCGTACTCGACACTGCTGATGACCTCGCGCTTGTCGTCGTCGAGGCCGGTGAGCACCATGCCGCGCAGCACGGAGAAGGGCAGCGTGCACAGGACGGCCGGGTACGTGCGCGCCGACTCCCGTCCGCCGAGCCGCAGCCCCACGCCCGCCCGGTCCTGTCCGGCATGGACCGTGACCACCTCATGGCCCGTCAGGACGGGCCCGTGAAGGCGCTCGGCGAGGCGGTCGACGATCCGGCTCATCCCTCCGCTGAGGTACATCAGGTCGGTGTCGGTCTCCAGGAGGAGATCGTCGAGGAAGCCGCACAGCCTCGGGCTGCACCCGGCCCGCAGCCCGGGGTGGTCGCGGAACACCGGGCCGAGGTGGAGCCGGTCGGCCCGCGCGCCGTGGACGTACGGCGTGAGGTCGGTGTCGTCGGCGAGCGGGAGCAGCGTGGTCAGTTCGGAGGCGAGATTGTCGCGCAATTCGGCCGGCGCGACCGCGCGGACCAGGGCGGTGAGCCACGCGCCGAACAAGAGGGTGTGTTTCTTGTACGAGGCCCTCCGCACCGCGGGAATGAGGCCGTGCAGATCCGCCATGAGGGGAGCGGCGGCGTCCTTGACCCGGACGAAGCCCTCTCCGGTGGTCACGTAATTGTTGTCGTCGCTGAGGATGGTGCGGAAGGGGCGCAGCGCGGATTCGAGACCCAGCTTCTTCACGTACCGCATGGTCAGTTCATGCGAGGAGGGAATGCGCATCGCGCCGAGTTCCGCGTACGGAGCGTCGTGCCCCGTGCCGAACCGGTGGGTGTAGACCCGGCCGCCGATCCGCTCACTGCCTTCCAGGACCGTCACCCGGTGTCCCAGGGCCTCCAGTTCGCCCGCCGCCACCAGGCCCGCGACACCCGCCCCGAGGACCGCGACGTCCACGCCGTCGCCTGCCGCTGTTCCCTGCTCCATCTGCGTTGATGCCCACATGGCAGTCGACTGTGCGCGATCACCGCCCGCCGCCACATCCCCAGATCGGAGCGGCTCACCGACAGTGATTGCGTGCGGGCGGAACGCGCGTGCGAGGGGGGTGCGGGTCATCCCACGTGATCGCGTAGGTTGCACCGCCGGCCCCGGTCCGCCGCCGCGAACCACTCGTACGCTGAACGGAATCCGGCTTTCCGAGACACAGTTCCGAGGGGGTTCCTGGCATGGACCATAGGGTCAAGGAAATCGTGATTCTGGGCGGCGGCACCGCGGGTTGGATGTCGGCCGCCTATCTGGCGAAGAAACTGGGGGAGACCGTCCGCGTCACGGTCCTGGAAGCGCCGTCCATTCCGCGGATCGGCGTCGGAGAAGCCACCGTACCGAACCTGCAGAGAGTCTTCTTCGACCAGCTCGGCCTCTCCGAGGAAGAGTGGATGCCCGAATGCAACGCGGCCTACAAAGTGGCCGTCAAGTTCATCAACTGGTGCACGCCGGGAAAGGGCGAGGCCCGGGCGCGCGAGATCGACGGCCGTCCGGACCACTTCCACCACCCCTTCGGGCTGTTGCCCGAACACGAGGGCCTGCCCCTCTCGCACTACTGGGTCTACAACCGCAAGCACGGCGTCACCGGAAAGCCCTTCGACCAGGCATGCTTCCCCGGCGTCGCGATCATGGACGCGCTCAGGGCCCCGCGCGACCACGCGGGCGAGCCGGTCACCCGCTACGCCTGGCACTTCGACGCCCACCTGGTCGCCGACTTCCTGCGCCGCCACGCCACGCAGAAGCAGAACGTCACGCACGTCGAGGACGAGATGGTGGAGGTGTGCAGGGACGGGCGCGGCTTCGTCACGGCCCTGCGGACCAGGTCGGGCGCCGTCATCGAGGGTGACCTGTTCGTCGACTGCTCGGGCTTCCGCGGGCTGCTGATCAACCGGGCCATGGAAGAGCCGTTCGTCGACATGAGCGACCACCTGCTGTGCAACAGGGCGGTGGCGTACGCCCTGCCGAACGACGACGAGGCGAACGGCGTCGAGCCGTACACCTCGGCGATCGCGATGGAGTCCGGCTGGACGTGGAAGATCCCGATGCTCGGCCGCTTCGGCACCGGCTACGTCTACTCCGACGCTTTCGCCGACCAGGACCGGGCCACCACCGACTTCTGCCGCATGTGGGGGCTCGACCCGGACGAGGTGGGCGACCGGCTCAACCACGTCCGCTTCCGCGTCGGCAGGAACCGCCGCGCCTGGGTGAAGAACGTCGTCAGCGTCGGCTTGGCGTCCTGCTTCCTCGAACCGCTGGAGTCGACCGGCATCTACTTCATCACCGCGGCCCTGCACCATCTCACGAAACACTTCCCCGACCAGCGCTTCGACGCCGTGCTCACCGACCGCTTCAACGCGGAGATCGAGGCGATGTTCGACGACACCCGGGACTTCATCCAGGCGCACTTCGCGCTCTCGCCGCGCACCGACACGCCCTTCTGGAAGGCCAACAAGGACCTCCACCTCCCCGAGGGGATCAAGGAGAAGGTCGCCATGTACCGCGCGGGGCTGCCGATCAACCAGCCGGCGAGCACGGAGGGCGCGTACTACGACAACTTCGACGTGGAGTTCCGCAACTTCTGGACGAACGGCAGCTACTACTGCGTCTTCGCCGGCCTCGGCCTTGAGCCGGACCATCCGCTGCCCGCCCTCATGCACCGCCCCGAGGCGGTCGAGGGCGCCCAGTACCTGTTCGACCGGGTCGCCGAGGAGCAGCGGGAGCTGGCCCGCACGCTGCCCTCGAACCACGAGTACCTCCGTCGGCTCCACGGCGCATGAACACCGCCGACCCGTCGTCGGCGGACGTCGACGACTACCGCAGTCTGATGAGCGCGTTCCCGACCGGGGTGGCCGTCGTGACCAGCCTGGACACGGACGCGCAGCCGAGAGGGGCCACCTGCTCCTCCCTGTGCAGCGTCACCCTGACCCCGCCCACCCTGCTGCTGTGCCTCAACACCACCAGCAGCACGCTCTCGGCCATCCGCGGCAGCGGCGGCTTCGCTGTCAACCTGCTGAACTCCTGTGCCCGCGACACCGCCGTCATGTTCTCCACCCCGGTCGACGACCGGTTCGCGGCGGTGGCGTGGCGGCGGTTCGGCAGCTCCGGCCAGCCCTGGCTGGTGCGGGACGCCTTCGCGGTCGCCGAGTGCCGGGCCACCGAGCTGTCCACGGTCGGCAGCCACACCGTCGTCCTCGGCCGGGTGGTCAGCAGCTTCTCCCTGCCGGGAGTGCCGCTGCTGTACGGCCTGCGGCAGTTCTCCCGGTGGGCGCCGCAGCTCCAAGAGACGCATCCCTGCGCCCCAAGGGCGCGTGACGAATGATCCGGTCGACAGAGAGGCAGCCCATGCCGCCCGACGTAGCTTCCCAGAACGCGCCGTTCCCTTCCGCCGCCCCGCCTCCCGAGGTCATCGAGACCTCTTACGACTTCGCCGCCGAACTGCTGTCCAAGCTGGGCGGCAGCAACTTCCACTGCGGATGGTGGGATTCCCCCACGGACCCCAGGAGCCTCGCCGAGGCACAGGACCACATGACCGGGAGGGCCATCGCCGAACTGGCGGTGGGCCCGGGCGACAGGGTGCTCGACCTGGGCTGCGGCATGGGCGTCCCGGCCCTGCGGATCGCCCGGGAGACCGGGGCGGAGGTGCTGGGCGTGTCCGTCATCCCGAGCCACATCGAGGAGGCCACCCGCCTCGCCGCCAGGGAAGGGCTGGCGGACAAGGTCCGCTTCGAGGTGGCCGACGCCCACCATCTGGACTGCGCGGAGGCGAGCTTCGACGCCGTGGTGGCCATCGAGTCCCTGGGGCACATGGACCGCCCCGTCGTCCTGCCCCTCCTGGCGAGGGCGCTCAAGCCGGGCGGCAGGATCGTGGCGTACGACTACTTCCTGCACGGCTCGGCGAGCGCCGCCCAGCGGGCGGTGGCCGAGGCGTTCCGGGGCATCGCGCTGCTCAGCGAGTATCCGCGGCCCGAGCAGATCGCCCGGCAGATCGCGGAGGCGGGCCTCGACCTGCTGGAGTTCCGCGACGTGACCGACCGGACGTCGACGCCGACGTACGCCCGCTTCGGACGGATCTTCAGGGAGGAGGTCGCGCCCAGGCTCGCGGCGGCGTACAGCGAGGAGTTCCTCCAGGGATTCCTGGAACTCTTCGCCGGCTCGGACGCCTGCGGGGGCCCGCACCACTACACCCAGTGGACCGCCCGCCGCCCCGCTCCCGCCGGCGCGACCGTTGACAGCACCGGCTAATGGCGTTAGCTTAAGGCTAACAACGTTAGCTCGATCTGGGGGATGGCATGACCGAGTACCTCGCCGTCGACGGCGGCACCATCGCGTACGAGGCGACGGGGGCGGGCCCGCTGGTCGTGCTCGCGCACGGGATGGGCGACAGCCGCGCCGCGTACCGGGCCGTGGCCCCGGAGCTGGTGGCGGCGGGGTACCGGGTGGCCGCGGTCGACCTGCGCGGCTGCGGTGAGTCCAGCGTCGGCTGGCCGGCCTGGAGCCGTACGGCGATCGCGGGCGATCTGCTCGCCCTCGTGCGGCACCTGGGCGGCCCCGCCGTGCTCGTCGGGCACTCGGTGTCGGGCGGTGCCGCCACCATCGCCGCCGCGCGGGAACCCGCGCTGATCAGCGCGGTGGTGGAGCTGGCGCCCTTCACCCGCGCGCAGTCGGTCCGCCTCGGTGACCTGCGGGTCAAGCGGTTCCGGCGGGGCATGCTGCGCCTGCTCGGCGCGGGCGTGTTCGGCAGCCTGCCGCTCTGGCGCGCGTACCTCGACGTGGCCTATCCCGGGGCGAAGCCGGCCCACTGGGACGAGCGGCTCGGCCGTATCGAATCCCTGCTGCGCGAGCCGGGCCGGATGAAGGCCATGCAGGGCATGGGCCGCAGCGCCCCGGCCGACGCGGGCGCGCAGCTCGGCGGCGTCCGCTGCCCGGTCCTCGTCGTGATGGGCACGCTCGACCCCGACTGGGCCGACCCGCGGGCCGAGGGTGCGGCGGTCGTCGACGCCCTGCCGGCCGGCCTCGGCCGCCTGGAGATGATCGACGGCGCCGGTCACTACCCGCACGACCAGTTCCCCGACCGGGTCACCGCGCTGGTGCTCGGCTTCCTCGGGGAGAAGGCCGTGCGGGCATGAGGACAGCGGCCGTACGAGACCGCTAACCGAGCGTCAGGTCCACCCGGACCCGGCCCCCGGCCGCGGCCCGCGCCCCCGGCTCCACGTGGACGGTGGCCTCGGCCGTGCCGGACGGGCCCATGAGCGGGTCCGCCCGGCACACGAGGGTGTACGAGCCGGGTGAGGGGGCGCCGAGGGAGAAGCGCCCCTCGGCGTCCGTCAGGGCAGCGATGTCCGGCAGGGGCCGGGGGCCGTCGGTGAACAGGACGCGCGCGCCCGCCACCGGTGTCCCCGAGGCGTCGCGGACGACACCGGTGATCTCCACTCCGGAGCTGCTGCCGCTCATGGGGGTCGGTTCACGCCTTCCAGGCCACGTAGTTGTTGTAGACGGGTGTGGTGAACCGCGTGCCGGAGTTCACCCGGGAACCGCCGTAGGCGTGGATGGCGAAGCCGTAGCGGTTGTTGTTGTCGATGCGGTAGACGGAGCTTCCGCTCTGGCCACCGGCGGTGTCGATGTCGTAGTACACCTTGCGCGCGGCGACCGAGTCGACCCCGCGCGCCGCGTACCAGAGGGTTCCCGGGGGCTTGTCGCCCGGGTAACCGGCGATGTTGCCCGTGGTCTTGAGCAGGTCCGAGTCCGAATATACGCCGAAGCCGAACCAGCCCACCGTCGAACCGATGTTGTTGGGCGTGATGATGGCGCCGTAGTCGAAGTTCTCGTCGCCGTTCTCCGTCCAGCCGAGCACGGAGCGGAAGCTGGTGCAGGTGATGCTGCCGTACGGCAGCGACCCGCCGTTGCGTCCGGGCATGACCTGGATGCTCTTCACCCAGCCGTCGCGTCCCGCCACGCCGCTGCCCTTGATGTAGACGCAGTGGCCCGCGGTGGCGAGGGTGTGCGGGCCGAGCAGCCAGCCGGTGCCCTGGTACAGGGCGTTGTCGCGGGCCGTGATCAGCAGATAGCAGTGCACCCGCCACGGGTACACGCTGGTGTTGGTGATCTGTACACGGTCATCGGGGCCGTGCACGGTCTCGGGGGCCGTGGGCGGCGGGCCGAACGACGCCTCTCCGATGTCGGGCAGCGTGGCGGTCGGTGCCGTCCATGCCTCGGGTGCGAAGTGCTCGGGGCGACGGTAGCCCTCGATGTGCTCAAGGCCCTCACCCGTCGAGTGCTGGGGATCGCCCTCGGTCCCCTGAGACGCCGGCTGCAGGACCGCTTCCTGCTCGACGGCGAGGGTCGGGGTGCCGTCCTCGGGCTCGTTGGTGACTGCGCTGTGCGGGTCTAGCGGCATGCTGGATCACCTGGCTTCTCTGGGAGCTGCGATGTGATGCCTTGCTGGACGCCGCGGCCGCAACGTTTAGGGGTAATGCCTCTTCTACTGCCGCCGGACGAGTGCCGCAATGAACCGTTCACGCCGACCCGTCGGGGGCGCGCGCCGCCCCCGGAAGGGCGAAGGGGCGCGCCGATCGGGCGGCTCCGGGGCCCCGTGCCGCGCTCGGGACGACAGCCACCCGTGCCGCCTCACCACGAACGGACCGGACCGCGTCCCACTGGCCACGCCGCGGCGCCCGCGCCCCGTCCGGCGCGGGGAGAAGAGAGGGGGCAGTGCCTCAATAGCGATTCGAACAAACGGTTCACGGGCAGCGGGACGGCGGATACCGGTGGGGTCGGACCGGGCGGCGGGTCGGGCCTCGGGCGCGCGGAACGTCCAGCGGACGGAGTTCGCCCCGCCGGGGTGCGCCGCGTGCTCCCTCCGGCTGCGCGGGCAGGCGTTCGGCTCCGGGCCTTCAATGGACCTGCACATCGAATGCGCAGCGCGGTCACGGAATTCGAAGAAAACGACGCCCTGAGTTTTGTGTGCCACCCCAAGGGTCCAGTTGTTGCGAGGAGAGTGTCCGCTTTGGTGGAAGGAGTCCTTCCGTGCACGGGATTTCCGTCTGTGAATGTTGTGAAGGGCGTGTCCTCGCCCAGTGAACATGCCTGCACGCAGCGGTGATTCGATGCCGTTGCCGCGATGGAGCGCCGTCACCCCGATTGGATGTACGACATGCGAACGTGCTTTGATCCTGGCCATCGCGGAATTCGTCCCCAGAAATCCGCGGTGTGGAAAACACCTTTGCACCGCTCATGAGAAGGGCAGTTCACACCATGAACAACACCCACCAGGTCGAGACCCTCGAAATTTCCGACGCCGACCTCGACAACGTCTCCGGCGGCCTCTCCGCCAACGCCGTCGGCACCGTGACCGGCACCGTCGACTCGATCGCCCCGGTCTCCGCCACCGTCGGCACGGCCGTCGGCCTCGTCGAGGACACCACCGGCCTGAACACGGGCCCCCTCGCGGGCCTGGCCACCAGCACGGTCGCCGGTCTCTGAGTCTCGACCCCATCGGGACACCACTGATCCGCGAGCCCCGGAACATCCAGTTCCGGGGCTCACGGACGCCGTAGGCAAGCGTAAGGAAAGCGTTCCGTGCAGTTCCGCCGACAGGCCCTGTCCACACTGCGGTCGCCCGAGGAACTCGACCTGCCGGTCCGCTACGCGCGCCCCCAGGGGCTGCTCGTCCTCGCCGTCACCGTCGTCGTCATGGCGGCCGCGGGCGTCTGGGCCGCGACCGGCTCCGTCTCCTCCACCCTCCGCGCCCCCGGCATCCTCACCCACGGCCGGGGCAGCTACGTCCTGCAGAGCCCCGTCACCGGCCAGGTGACCCGCGTCTACGCCGAAGAGGGCGAGCGCCTGTCCGCCGGCGCCCCCGTCCTCAAGGTCCGTACGGAACAGGGCGACAGGGCCGTACGCGCCCTCGCGGCCGGCCGGGTGACCACCGTGACCGCCAGGATCGGCACCGTCGTCACCACCGGCGCCGACGTCGCCACCGTCGAGCGCGTCCCGGGCACCGGCGATCCGCTCCTCGCGATGCTCTACGTACCCGCGGACAGCGCGGCCACCGTCCCCGTCGGCACCCCGGTGGACCTCACCGTCCAGACCGTGCCCGCCGAGGAGTACGGCACGCTGCGCGGACGCGTCGAGGCCGTCGGGCGGACCGCGCAGAGCAAGCAGAAGGTCGCCGCGTTCCTCGGGGACGAGGAGCTGGCGGGACGGTTCACCGAGGACGGGCCGCCCGTGGCCGTCCTCGTGCGGCTCGAACGCTCCGCCGCCGCCGAGTCCGGCTACGCCTGGTCCAAGCAGGGCCCGCCCTTCGCCCCGGAATCCCTGACCCCGGCCACCGGCGCCCTCCACCTCGCCGAGCAGCGCCCGATCGATTGGCTGCTTCCGTGACCGCACCACACCCCTCCCCGAACCGCCGGCAGCCCCTGCCGCCGCCCGGCGGCCGGCGCAGGCACCGCCCCGAGCCCCCGCGCCGCGGCCGCCGCGCCGCACCGCGCAGGGCGGCCGGGACCAGGCGGCAGAAGACCGTCCGTACGCCCACCGTCCTGCAGATGGAGGCCGTGGAGTGCGGCGCCGCCGCCCTCGCCATGGTCCTCGCCCACCACGGACGGCACGTCCCGCTGGAGGAGCTGCGCATCGCCTGCGGCGTCTCCCGTGACGGATCGCGCGCCGGCAACCTGCTCAAGGCGGCGCGCGGCCACGGCATGACGGCCAAGGGCATGCAGATGGAACCCGCCGCGCTCGCCGAGGTCAAGGCGCCCGCGATCCTGTTCTGGGAGTTCAACCACTACGTCGTCTACGACGGCGCGGGACGCCGCCCCGGCCGCAGGGGCGTGTGGATCAACGACCCCGCCAAGGGCCGCCGCTTCATCCCCGCCGAGGACTTCGACACCAGCTTCACCGGCGTCATCCTGGTCCTCGAACCGGGCGACGACTTCCGCCCCGGAGGCCGCAGGCCCGGCATCGCGAAGGCGCTCCCCGCACGGCTGCGCGGCACCACGGGCACCCTGCTCGCCGCGCTCTTCGCCAGCCTGCTCCTCGTCGCCGTCGGCGCCGCCCTGCCCGCACTCAGCCGCACGTACATCGACCTGTTCCTGATCGGCGGGCAGACCTCGCTGCTCGGCGCGCTGTTCGCGTCCATGGGCGCCATGGTGGCGCTCACCGCCGTGCTCACCTGGCTGCAACAGGCCAACCTGCTGCGCGGCCGCGTCATCTCCTCCACCCTCGGCAGCGCCCGCTTCCTGCGCCACCTGCTGCGCCTGCCCGTGACGTTCTACGCCCAGCGCAGCCCCGCCGACCTCGTGCAGCGCCTGGCGTCCAACGACGCGGTCGCCGAGACCCTCGCGCGCGACCTCACCGCCGCGGGCGTCGACGGCATCGTCGTCCTGCTCTACGCGGCCCTGCTGTGGACCTACGACCCCCAGCTCACCCTGGTCGGCGTCGCCATCGCACTGCTGAACGTCGTCGCCATGCGGATCGTCGTCCGGCTGCGGGCCACCGGCACCCAGAAGCTCCGCGCCGACAGCGCCAAGCTCACCAACACCTCGTACACCGGCCTGCAGCAGATCGAGACCATGAAGGCCACCGGCGGGGAGAACGGCTACTTCCGGCGGTGGGCCGGCCAGCACGCCACCACGCTGGAGGAGCAGCAGCGCCTCGGTGTGCCGAGCGCCTGGCTCGGCGTCGTCGCGCCGACGCTCGCCACGCTCAACAGCGCGCTCATCCTCTGGATCGGCGGCCTGCGCGCGGTGGAGGGGCACCTGTCGATCGGCCTCCTCGTCGCCTTCCAGGCGCTCGTCACCCGCTTCACCGCGCCGATCACCCGCCTCAACGGCGTCGCGGGCCGCATCCAGGACTTCGGCGCCGACGTCGCCCGCCTCAAGGACGTCGAGAACTTCCCCGTCGACACGCTCTACTCCCGCCCCGAACCCGAGGCGAGCACCCGCCGCCTCAAGGGCCACGTCACCCTGGAGAACGTCACCTTCGGCTACAGCCCCCTGGACAAGCCGCTCCTGACCGGCTTCTCCCTCTCCGTCGGCCCCGGCAGACAGGTCGCCCTCGTCGGCGGCTCCGGCAGCGGCAAGTCCACCGTCTCGCGGCTGATCTCGGGCCTCTACACCCCGTGGGAGGGCACGATCCGCATCGACGGGCAGCGCCTCGCGGACATCCCGCGCGGCGCGCTCACCGCCTCCGTCTCCTTCGTCGACCAGGACGTCTTCCTCTTCGAGGGCACCATCCGCGACAACGTGGCCCTGTGGGACCCGTCGATCCCGGACGACGCCGTCGTCGCCGCCCTCAAGGACGCCTGCCTGTACGACGTCGTCGCCCGCAGGCCCGGCGGCGTCCACGGCCGCGTCGAGCAGGACGGCCGGAACTTCTCCGGCGGCCAGCGCCAGCGCCTGGAGATCGCGCGGGCCCTGGTCCGCCGCCCCAGCGTCCTCGTGCTCGACGAGGTGACCAGCGCCCTGGACGCCGAGACCGAACAGGCCATCATCGACAACCTGCGCCGCCGCGGCTGCGCCTGCGTCGTCATCGCGCACCGGCTGAGCACTGTCCGGGACAGCGACGAGATCGTCGTGCTCGACCACGGCACGGTCGTGGAGCGCGGACGCCACGAACACCTCGTCGCCGCCGGCGGCCCCTACGCCGACCTGGTCAAGGAGCACTGAGGTGACCTCAGTACCGCAGCAGCACATTCGGACCGCGTACGACGACACGGTCACCGCCGCCTTCGGTGCGCTCGGCGGCCCGGCCGACTGCACGGACCTGCGCAGCGTGCACCTGGAGGGCCCGCAGGTCCTCTGGCTCGTCGAGGCGGGCGCCCTCGACCTGTTCGCCGTCGACGCCGCGCACCAGGGCCACTGGCACTTCCTCGGCCGCCTCGAACCGGGCACCCTGCTGCTCGGCCCCGTCGAAGGGCCGCGGCACACCCTGGTCGGACGCCCGCTGCGGGGCTGCGCGCTGCGCCGCGTCCCGCTGCGCGAGCTGTACCGCCCGGACCACGGCGACACCTGGTCCCACGAGCAGTGGTACCCCGGCCCGTACGACACCCGGGACGCCGCACTCAGCCTCCTTGAGCACGCCTTCGCGCTCGGCATCGGACGCGGGCACCGGGTCCTCTTCGAGGCACCGCTCGACGGCCGCACCGCGGACGACGAGGTGGTGGCCGACGACGACATCCTCTGGATGCCGGTCGCACCGGGCAGCGTGCGGTACGGCTCGGCCTACAGCGCGGAAGCGGCCGGTGACCTGCTCGTCGACCCGGCCATGTGGCAGCGCATGGTCAACCAGCAGTTCCGCCTCCTGGCCACGCTCGACCGCTGGATCGAACGCCTTGAGCGGGCCCACGAGGACCGCACGGCCGCCGGCATCAAGGCGGGTGAGACGGTCCGCGAACAGGCCGACCGCACCCTGATCGCCTCCATCGGCCGCTCCGGCAGGGGCGGCGGGCGCCGCCCCGGCTCCCGCGGCGGTGACGACGCGACGTACGCCGCCTGCCGGCTGGTCGCGGAAGCCGCGGGCATCACCCTGGCGCGCCCGGCCGAAGGCGGCACGGTGAGCGACCGGACCGACCCGGTGGAGCAGATCGCCGTCGCCTCGCGCGTGCGCACCCGCGCCGTCCGGCTCGACGGGCGCTGGTGGCGCGAGAACACCGGCCCCCTGGTCGGCCACCGCGCGGCCGGCGGGACACCGGTCGCCCTGCTGTGGCGGCGCGGCGGCTACGAGGCGGTGCACCCCACGTCGGGACGGCGCACCCGCGTCGGCAAGGCCAACGCGGAGGAGTTCGAACCGCGGGCGGTGATGCTCTACCGCCCGCTTCCGGAGCGGCCGTTGACCCCTTGGCGCCTCTTCCGCTTCGGCCTCCGGGGCAACGGCGCCGACGTACGCAACCTCGTGCTCGCCGGTCTGGTGACCGTCGCGATCGGCTCACTGGTGCCGGTCGCGACGGGCCAGGTGCTCGGCGTGCTCGTCCCGAACGGCGAGAAGAGCGCGATCGCCCAGGTCTGCCTGGCCCTGATGATCACGAGCATCGTCTCCGCCGCCTTCACGCTGCTGCAGAACCTCACCGTCCTGCGGATGGAGGGCCGCATGGAGAGCACGCTCCAGCCGGCGGTCTGGGACCGGCTGCTGCGGCTGCCCACCCGCTTCTTCGCCTCCCGCTCCACCGGCGAACTGGCGAGCGCGGCGATGGGCGTCAGCGCGATCCGCAGGGTCCTGTCGGGCATCGGCCCCGTCGCGCTCCAGGCGAGCACGATCGGCGCGATGAACATCGTCCTGCTGCTGCTCTACAGCGTCCCCCTCGCCCTGGCCGCCCTGGCGATGCTGACCGTCATCGCGGCGGTCTTCCTCACCCTCGGCCTGTGGGAACTGCGCTGGCAGCGCCGCCTGGTCGAACTCGGCAACAAGCTCAACAACCAGGCGTTCCAGACCCTGCGCGGCCTGCCCAAGCTCCGCGTCGCAGGCGCGGAGAGCTTCGCGTACGCGGCCTGGGCGGGGGAGTTCGCGCGCAGCAGGGAGCTTCAGCAGAAGGCGGGCCGCGTCAAGAACGTGACGACGGTCCTGAACGCGGTCCACCTGCCGTCGTGCACCCTCGTCATGTTCGTCCTCCTGGCGGGCCCGGCGCGCGGCAGCCTGACCGCGGGGGAGTTCCTCACCTTCAGCACCGCCGTGACGATGCTCCTCACCTCGGTCACCCAGCTCACCGGGGCGCTGCTCTCCGCGGCGGCGGTCCTCCCGATGTTCGAACAGATCAAGCCGGTCCTCGACGAGGCGCCGGAGGTGCCGGGCACGAGCACGCAGCCGGGCGAACTGACGGGCGAGATCGAGGCGCGCGGCCTCACCTTCCGGTACACGGACGACGGCCCCCTCGTCCTCGACGACGTGTCCCTCTCGGTCCGCCCGGGTGAGTTCGTCGCGATCGTCGGCCCGAGCGGCTGCGGCAAGTCGACGCTGCTGCGCCTGCTGATCGGCTTCGACGAGCCGGTCTCGGGACACGTCCTGTACGACGGCCAGGACCTGGCCGCCCTCGACCAGGCGGCCGTACGCCGCCAGTGCGGTGTCGTCCTGCAGAACGCGCAGCCCCTCACGGGGTCGATCCTCGACTGCATCCGCGGGGCCGAGGCGTTCACGCAGGAGGAGGCGTGGGAGGCCGCGGCGATGGCAGGACTCACCGAGGACATCGCACGCATGCCGATGGGGCTGCACACCATGATCTCCGGCGGCGGGTCGGTCTCCGGCGGCCAGCGCCAGCGCCTGATGATCGCCCAGGCGCTGATCCGCCGCCCCCGCGTCCTCTTCTTCGACGAGGCGACGAGCGCCCTGGACAACGAGACGCAGCGCACGGTGATCGACAGCACCCGCTCCCTGAACGCGACCCGCGTCGTGATCGCCCACCGCCTCACGACGGTCATGGACGCGGACCGGGTGATCGTGATGTCCGAGGGCCGGGTGGTGGAACAGGGCGCACCGGCCCGGCTCCTGGCCGACGAGAACGGCCGCCTGCGCGAGCTGGTGCGCAGACAGCTGACCTGAACCCCCGTGCCGGGCCTGTCGGACGACGGGCCCGGCACCTTCGCCTCGCTGGGTCAGACGCGGTCGGCCGCGATCAGCAGGTACTGGAACGATCCGTCCCTGTACGCGTTGATGAACGCCTCCTCGATGCCCGTGACCAGCGAGGACGTGGCCCGCAGCTCCCAGTACGGCAGGGTCGCCGCCGTCAGGTCGATGACGGTCTGGGGGACCAGCCGGTTGTCGGCCATCGCCCGCAGGTACTCCCGGCGGGAGTGGATGTTGCACTCGAAGTGCGCGTTGATCTGCGAGACCCACTTCGACGGCTGGCCGTAGCGGGGGTTCCAGCAGCCGGTGATGGTCACGTAGCGGCCACCGGTCGCGAGGATGCGGGAGTGCTCGGCGAAGAGGTCGTGCAGGTCGACGTACATGCTCGACTCGTTGTTCCACGAAGCCGTGGCCCGGCCCGTGTCGAAGGGCGTGTCGAGCATGTTGCAGACCCGGGCGCGGACGTGGTCCTCGATGCCGAGTTCCCTGGCCCGCCGGTTGGCGAAGTCGGCCTGCTTGGCCGACAGGGTGACACCCTCGGCCCGGCATCCGAAGCGCTGGTGGGCCATGACCATGGAGCCGCCGCGCCCGCAGCCCGCGTCCACGAGGGTGTCGCCGCGCTCGACGGGACCCAGGTGGTCGAGGAGGACCTCTGTCTGCGCCGACTCCAGGCGGTGCAGTTCGGCGATCAGCCTGTCCTCGTACCCGCTGTCGTCGGCGGGGCCGAGGGCGGCGTGGTCGACGTCGCCGATGCCGTAGTGGTGGTGGTAGAGGCCGTCGACGTCGCCGAGGCGCAGGTTCACGGGCCTGGCCTCTCCGTCCCAGTAGCGGGCGATGTCACCTTGGTACGGGGACGCCGGCGCGGGGATGGAGACGGAGGTGCCGGTGGTGAGTTCAACGCTGGTCACGTGGAGGTTCATTCCTTACCAGAAGTCGGGCAGGCTGTATCGGTAGGTGTTGGTCTGGTGCCAGTAGTGGTTGCCGTCGACCCACACGGCCACCCCCCGGAGGAAGCGCTGCACGCTCGGGACGGGGCAGCCGGCCGCCAGGTCGGCGGCTTCCTTCTCGAAGTCGTGCATGAGGTCGTTGTGGACCTCGACCGCCTTCAGGTAGGCGTCCCGTTCGGAGACGCCCTCGCGTTCGGCGATCACCACCGGCAGGTTGAGGTGCTTGCCGGGGCTGTCCAGCTCCTTGGTGTAGGAGTACAGGTCGTTCACGATGGTGGTGGCGTTGCCGGCCAGGGCGATGACCCGTTGCACGGCGGGCTGGGCGTGCAGGTCGGCGGGGAGTTCGTAGCCGCCGATGGTGTCGGTGATCGTGGGGCAGGGGCGGAAGTTGTTGAACTGGCGCATCGCCAGGTACTCCCACACCTCCGGAACGTGCTCCTCCTGCGCCCACGCCGCCTCGGCGAGGTAGCCCAGGTGCAGCCGGCCCATGTCGTGCCGGTACCGGTCGGCCTGCGAGGCGGTGGCGTGCTGGAGGAAGTAGGCCATGGCGGAGCGGTAGGCGCGCCGGGGCGCGTCGGACCCGAGCGACTCCGCCCACCGCGGCTCGTACTCCTCGACCGTGTGCAGCGGGTCGAGGGCCGTGTGCGCGAGCAGCAGGCGGCTGCCGAGGCCGATGGGGGAGCCGCCGTGGTCCTCGCAGTAGCAGTCGTCGAGCACGTTCTCGGCGACCATCAGCCGGGTGGCGGCCATCAGGTGGTCGATGGTGGGCGCGTCCGGGTGGCAGGCGACCATGTAGCGGCCGACGGAGAAGCCGTCGAACTGCTCCTCCCACTCCGGGGGGTACAGCTCGGTCTCCTCCACCGCCCACGCCTTGATCCTGCGGCTGACCTCCTCGACCCGCGCCGGGTCGGGCTCGGTCACCGGGTGGTGGTAGAGCCCGGGAATCGGCCGGCCCTCCGCCTCCGGGGCCTCGGGCCCCGCGGGGACGGCGGGCTCCTCGTACCGGCCGAGGCGCAGGCTCGCCGTGCCCAGACCGCTCGGGCCGCGCAGGACCTGTCGCAGGGTGAGATCCGTGAGATCCATCAGAGGCCCCTCTAGCCGCGGCTGCGGCCGATCTGCACGTTCTCCAGGACGCCCAGCGCGTTGGGCACGAGGATGGCGGCGGAGTAGTAGGTACTGACCAGGTACGAGGTGATCGCCTGCTCGTTCAGGCCCATGAAGCGCACCGAAAGGCCCGGTTCGTACTCGTCGGGCAGGCCGGTCTGCCGCAGTCCGACGACCCCCTGGTTGTCCTCGCCGACACGCATCGCCAAGATGGAGCTGGTGTTCTCCCGGGTGATGGGGATCTTGTTGCACGGCAGGATCGGGACGCCGCGCCAGGCAGGGACCTGCTGGCCACCGAGGTCGACGTTGTCCGGGTAGAGCCCGCGGGCGGTGAAGCCGCGTCCGATCGCCGCGATCGTCCGCGGGTGGGCGAGGAAGAACCTGGTGCCGCGCCGGCGGCAGAGCAGCTCGTCGAGGTCGTCGGGTGTGGGCGGCCCGGAGTGGGGCTGGATGCGCTGCTTGAAGTCGGCGTTGTGCAGCAGGCCGAACTCCCGGTTGTTGATCAGCTCGTGCTCCTGGCGCTCGCGCAGCGCCTCGATGGTGAGCCTGAGCTGTTCCTCGGTCTGGTTCATCGGCCCGTTGTAGAGGTCGGCGACCCTCGTGTGGACCCGCAGAACCGTCTGGGCGACGGAGAGTTCGTACTCGCGCGGGCGGGCCTCGTAGTCCACGAAGGCGCCCGGCAGCTCCGCCTCGCCGACGTGCCCCGCGGACATCGCGATCTCGGCCTCGCCCTGCCGGTTCTGCCGCCGTCCCGCGAGCGTGCCGAACTCCCGGAGGTGGTCCGCGAGGCCAGGTGCCGAGGACACCACCGCGGCGAAGTCGGCGTGCGACAGGGTCAGCAGGGTGCCCGCGGTCTCGGCCGTGGCGGTGTAGTCCCACCGGGCGTCGGCGTCCAGGAGGGCGTTCTCGCCGAAGCTGCCGCCGTCGGCGAGCGTGGCGACGGCGGTCTCGTCGCCGTACTTGCCGACCGAGGTCTGGCTGATCCTGCCGTGGGCGATCAGGTGGATGCGCTCCGCGGGGGCGCCGCGCTCGGCCAGCACCTCACCGGCCCGGAAGTCGTGCTGGACGCAGCGGTCGGCGATGGCGGTCAGCACGTCGGCGTCGTCGAAGCCGCGCAGCAGGGCCAGTTCGCCCAGTTCCGCGGGGATCACCCGGACGTCGGCGCCGTCCTGGACGAACTCGATGCGGCCGTCCCCGACGGCGTAGCTCAAGCGGCGGTTCACCCGGTACGTGCCGCCCTTGGTCTCCACCCACGGCAGCATCCGCAGCAGCCACCTGGAGGTGATCTCCTGCATCTGCGGCGCGGACTTGGTCGTGGAGGCGAGGTTGCGGGCAGCCGTGGTGCCGAGGCTCAACTGCCGGGGCACCTCCTGCTCCGCCTCCGGGCTGGTGTCAACGGTCATCGGGCGATCTCTCCTTCGCGGCGGTGGCGAACGACGACGAGCGGCGGCGAACGACGGAAACGCTAGGTGCCCGTCGCGCCCAACTCGTGGGAAAGGCACCTGGGTTACCACGATGCAGCGATCTTGCCCGGTATCAGGTTTATCGGCATAACCGATGGTTCGGCTGTACGGCCGCCTGCCGTGCCCGGCGGTGACGGCGGTGCGCTGTGGGGCGGTGCCGCCGTATCCGCGTGACACGAGGGGTTCGGGGGTAGAGCGCCGTGGACCACTGTGCGCGAGGGAAGGGCGACGACGTCATGCAGAGATCAGCCGTCACGGGCCGTGCCCGTGCGAGTGCCGCGCTGGGCGCGGCCCTGGTGTCGACCGTACTCAGCGCCGTACCGGCGGGCGCCGCGCCCGCGCCCGGCGACGCGGGCGGAACCCCGGCACGGGAGACGGCGGCCACCGCACGCGAACGCGCCTGCCCCATCGTCTACTTCGACCTGGGCGAGACCCTCGTCCACACGGCGGACGACGGCGGTACCGGGTACCGGACCGGCGCCGCCGCCTACCTGCGTGCCCTGCGCGAACGCCACGTCAAGGTGGGTCTGATCACCAACGTGCCGTCCTCCTGGGGCACCACCGACGCCGAGCGTGCCGCCAGGCTGAGACAGGAGGTCGACGCCGCGTGGGAGGGATCCGCGCCCTTCGCGTGGAAGGACTTCGGCGACCGCGTGCTCACCCCGCGCACCGAGGCCGAGCGCAAACCGGCCCCCACCCTCTGGCAGCGGGCGAAGGCCGGCTCCGGCCACTGCCGGGTCGTCTACCAGGCGGAGACCGCCGAGGAGGTCAACGTGGCCGCCTCGCTCGGCTTCGTTCCGTACCGGATCGGCCGCCCGCACCGGCCGGCGTACCTCCCGGTGTGGTGGGTCGACCTTCTCGGCCGGTGACCTCGCGCCGCACCGCCCGGCCGCGCAGCAGCAGCTGGAAGACGGCGAGCAGGACCAGCGTCGCGAGCGCGCTGTGCCAGAGCAGGGCGTCCAGGCGCCCGGCCGAGAGGTAGGCGCCCACGGCGATCGCGGCCAGCGCGCACACCGCGCGGTCCACGATGCTCTCGACGGAGAGCAGCGTGGCGCGCGGGGCGTGCGCGGGCACCGCGTCGTTCACCAGCTTGCGCTGCACGGGGTACGCGAAGCCGGTCGCGGCGGCGAACAGGCAGAGCAGCGCGACGACGGCCCACGGTCCGCCGAACGTCATCGCCGCCAGGGTGCCCGCCAGCGCGAGGCTGAGCACGGAGACCCAGGCCACCGGCGACAGCCTGCGGCTCAGCCACTGGGGCCGGGCCGCCGCCACCGCCTCGGCCACCGTCATGGCCGCCATCACCCCGCCGTGCGAGGCCTCGGCGATGCCGTGGTCGAGCAGGATCGGCTGGAAGAGGTTGACCTGGCAGATCCGGGAGAGCGTGAAGACGGCCACGCCCTGCACCATCACCAGGGCCAGCCACCGCGAGGAGACGACGCAGCGCAGCGCGGTGCCCGCGTCCCGCAGGAACGCGCCGCGCCCGCCGTCCGCCCGCCGCCCGCCGCTGTCCGCCCCCGCGAGGCGGGGCAACGCCACGACGCAGGCGAGGGAGCCCGCCGCGCCGGCCGCGCTGAGCACGTATGGGGCCGCGTGGGCCACGGACATCAACGGCCCGACCAGCGGCCAGCACACGACCTTCGCCGCGAGGCCGAGCGCGCGGGCGGTGCCCTCGGCCCTCAGGTAGTGCTCGTCGCACTTCTCGGCCCGCAGGCCGTCGTACAGGTAGGCGCTCGCCGCTCCCGAGGTGAGCGACCGGCCCGCCGCGATGGCCAGGAAGTGGACGAGGAACCCGGTGTACGAGGCGCTGACCACCGGAGCCAGGTTCGCCGCCGTCATGACCACCGCTCCGGCCCGCAGGCAGTTGCGGGTGCCGATGCGGTCGGCGATCAGCCCGGTCGGGATCTCGAACAGGCAGAAGGCGACGTAGTAGATGCTCTGGATGCCGAAGATCTCCCCGTCCGAGAGCCCGGCGGCCTTCTGGTAGGCGTAGAACACCGGCATCCACCACAGCAGGTTGAACAGCAGCTGGAAGCCGTAGTTGAGCCGGATGATCCGGCGGGCGGTGTCGGTCGGCGCCGTCCTCGCGCCCGGGCTGCCGGCGCGCGCCGCCCTCACAGCGCGTACGGGCGGATCTGGACCAGCCGGAAGTCACCCCGGTCGGTCATCAGCCACTCGATGTCCAGCGGCCTGTCCACGTCGTCCGCGCTGAAGTGGGACTGCAGCAGCCGCCCCGTCAGGGACAGGTCGGCGAGCCGGGCGCGGACGGCGGCCGAGAGCCCGTCGCCCCAGGAGCCGAGCGCGACGGTGCGTCCGCCGCCCTCCACCGTGTTGTACAGGTACTGCTGCGGCAGGACCGAGCCGTCGACGACCTGCTCCGGGGAGCCGGGCGAGCAGTTGAGGTAGACGTTGCGGAAGTCCTCGCGGCGGGTCGGGTCGCACGTCACCAGGACACCGCCGAGGGTGGCGGGCACGTACTCCTGGACGATGACGCCCATGTAGGTGTCGTCCAGGGAGATGCCGACCTGGTGGCGCAGGCGCACACTGCGGGGTGAGAGCAGGGAGGCCCACACCTGGCGCACGGCGTCCAGGAGTTCGCCGGTGCCGTGCACGGTGGTGACGGAGTCGTAGACGCCCGCCGCCGAGAATCCGGGCAGGTCCTCGGCGTTGGACGAGGAGCGCACCACCAGACGCCCGCGCGAGTCCGACGACGCGGGGAAGGCCTGGCTGATCTGCCCGATGACCGGCTCCGGCACGGGCGTGTGCCGGATCAGGTGCTGCAGTTGCAGGCAGAGCGAGTCGAGGACGTCCGTCGCGTCGAGTTCGAGTGCCATCTTGAGCTTGCCGATGCCCTGCTGGAGGGCGGGGGAGGAGGCGAGGAAGCGCTGCTGGAGCGCGAAGGGCAGGGCGACGCCCTCGGGGGCGCCGACCGCGCCGGCCACGAACTCGGCCGCGCGGGCGCGGAGTTCGGACTCGGTCGGATCACTCAGGCCGAGGCGGGCGGCGAGGTGTCCGTAGAGGTCGTCGCGCGGCGGCCGTGGCCGTCCGTAGAAGGCGGTGAGGTCGGCCGTGCGGCTGTCCAGCACGTGGTGCAGCTCGCCGAGGTTGGCCGCCTTGGTGCCGTAGCGGTCGCGGTCGGCGGCGCGCAGCCGGTGCAGGGCAAGGACCGGCACGTCTTCGAGCAAGGGGGGTTCGAGGCGTATGCGCTGCTGGTGCCAGGCCGGGGCGCGCAGGTCGGGCTCGTGGTCGAGGCGTTCGAGGGATATCTCCTCGTCGGTGACCCGGTAGCGCACCCACGCGCCGTCGAGGCCGTCCCGCTCGACGAGCTGTTCCAGGTCGCGCACGATGGCGTTGGGTATGCCCCAGCCGGAGGCGAGGACGTTGGTGTGGGAGAGCGGGGTGATCGGCGCGGTGTTGAGGAACCCGGCCACGCGCGGCACGTCGTCCGGCAGGCACGGCATCGCCACGATGTCGGCCCAGCCGAGCCCGGCCTCCGCCGCCGCGTACTCCTCCTGGGTACGGAAGAACCGCAGCCGCCCCGTGGCCTCGCCCGGGTTGAGCGGTGTCCTGGCCCTGGTGCCGAAGAGCTCGTGGCTCAGGACGCGGGGCACGAGGAGTTCGCTGATCGCCGCGAGTGCCTCCTCCTGCCCGTGGTTGGCGGGCTTGAGCAGCAGCGGCAGCCGGCCGTCGACACGAGCGCGCACGAACGCGTAGAAGGACTGGAGCAGTTCCCCGTGCATCGTGTCGGCCTCGGTCGTCTCCAGGACGAGGAAGGTGCGCTCGCGGCCGTCCGTGTCCTCGTCGGTGTGCAGGGAGAGCACACCGAGCAGGAAGCGGCGTCCGGGGTCCATGTAGACGGAGGCGTTGAACGCGTCGAGCTCCGCGTCGAGCGCGGCGAGGTCCATGCCGAGGACACGGGTGGCGATGTAGTCGACGTGGAAGGGGTGCGCCGCGGTGTCGAGCAGGTGCCAGGTGTCCTCGGCACGGTCGACGACGACCTTCAGGTAGGGGTGGCCCGCCAGGACGCCGGAGAGGGTGCGGAAGAGCGGCAGGGAGAGGTTCTCGCCGATGACCGTGCGGTCCGTGGCCGGTCCCGCGGCGCCGGTGAGCAGGGGGGCGGTCATGCGGGCACCTCCTCGCGCCGGGCGCTGGGCAGCACCCGGGGGATGGCGTCGACCAGGGTCTCGAAGTCGCGGAGCACCGTCCGGGCGTCGGCGGCGGAGAGCAGGCACAGGGCCGCCATGGTGTTGGCGCCCGCGGCGGGGTCGTAGACCGGGACCACCTGGCCGTCGGCGAGTGAACTCTCCGCGACGACCGAAAGGGCACTGCCCCGGCTGAGCGGGACGTCCGCCGAGACGGTGGGGAAGTCCCACACCTTGCGCTCCGGCCAGGCCCCGCCGTCGCCGTCGACCGCGAGGACGACGAGGGAGCCCGCCGCGCCGCGCGCCTGGGCGGGGGCGAGGGCCCGTTCGGGCCACTCGACCGGGCGGCCGAGCAGATGGTCGACGAGCATGCCGACCAGGTCGAGCCCGAACACCTCCTCGATCTGCGGCACGGTCATCGCGCCGCCGAACCGCGCTGCCGTCTCGATCAGCCACATCCGGCCGTCCGCGCCGAGCTTGATCTCGGTGTGGGTGCCGCAGTCACGCAGGCCGAGGGCGTCGACGGCGCGCCGGGCCAGGTCCACGATCCGGTCCTGGGCGTCCTGGGCCAGCAGGGCGGGAGTGATGCCCGCGCGCTCGGTGAACGGCTCGACCGTCGGCATCCGGCCGCTCAGGCACACCGGGTGGAAGGTGCCGCCGGCCACGACGCCCTCGACGCTGACGTAGTCGCCCCAGCCGGGCTCGTCGAACCAGTCCGACGCGGTACCGGTCACGATCCGCTCGACCACGAAGTCCGCGTCGGCCTCGGCCACATGCAGTTCCGCGTAGCCCAACTGGGCCGATTCGGCCATCACGTCACGGGAGCGGGCCCAGGCGGCGGACGCCTCGTGCGGGGAGCGGATGATCTGGTGCGCCGTGGAGCCCGCGCTCCAGGCCGCCTTGAGGAGCAGCGGTCCCGGGAGATCGCGGGCCGCCGCGCGCAGGTCCGCCTCCGTGGCGACGGGGCGGAACTCGGGCTGGGGCAGCCCGTGCCGCTGCCAGGTGCGCCGCATCAGCCGCTTGTCGCGGGCGAGCGCGGCGGCGCCGCCCGCGCCCGCGAGGCCGAGGGCTTCGCACGCCTCGGCGACGGCGACGACCGCGTACTCGGAGAACGTGAGCACCGCGTCCGCGCCGACGGCCCCGGCCCGCGACACGATCAAGGACACCAGGTCGGAGCGGTGCGCGCCGTCAGGCATGACGACCGAGGCGCACAGTCTCCCGGCGGAGTCCGCCACGGCGGGAGGAAGAGCGCTGAGGGCCAGCAGGTGCACTTCCGCCCGCGCGGCGGTCCTGGACAGGACGTGACCGAGCGGCGGACCACCCTTGGCATGCACTAACAGCACCTTGCTCACTGAACTTCGTCTCCATTCGTCCGGTTGCCACGGATCGCCGTATGCGTGAGTGGGGGCGTGGGGGTCCGGGGGATGCCCCGGCCCACGTGGCGGGGCGTGTTCACCCGCTCACTCAAGGGGAACAGGTGGCAGGTGCCCGTGAGGCCGCCGAGACCGTGCGCGACTCAGGCATTTGCCTGAGAGCCCGGGCCGTGACCCCCGGCGCTTCGGCCGAGAGGCGGGATCGCGTGGGCGACAGGGCCGGACATCCGACGCAAGGTGACTGACTGTCAGTCAGTCATATACGGACGGAGACCGCTGTGGACGATTCCAGGCTCAAGGCACTGCTCGCACACCTTCCCGTGTTCTGGTCGGACGTGGACGGCACGGGTCGGATGGCGGAGCGGGGAGGCGAGTGCCGCACCTTCGACGCGGGCCGGCCCCGCCACGAGGGCCGCGCCACCGGCCGTACGCACGGCCCCGCGGCGGAGACGCACGCCCCCGCCGCGCCCCCGCGCGGCTACGCCGCCTTCGTCGATCTCGTGGACCTCGCGCCGGCCGCCGCCTTCATACGGGACAGCGACGGCCGCTACCTGTGGGCCAACCACGCCTACGCGCACCTCTACGGCACCGTGCCGGACGAGGTGGTGGGCAAGTACATCGAGGACTTCGACGCACCGGCCGACGCCGACCAGTTCCGCACCCTCGACCAGGAGATACTCGACCGCGGTACGCCCGTACGCCACACCATCGGCTACCGGCGCCCCGACGGCAGCGCGGGCCGGGCCGTGGGCCACCGCTTCCCCGTACGGGAGGACGCGCGGACCTGCGTCGCCGGAATCTACGTGGACGTCACCGACCACCTGCGCGCCACGGTCCAGTGGCAGGAGGCCGAGGAGAACCTGCAGGCGCTGCGCGACCACAGCGGCCTGCCCTGCGCACTGCTCTCGGCCAACGGCCGTGTGGTCGAGGCGAGCGCGGCGGCCGCCGAACTGCTCCGGATCAGCCCCCACGACCTGGTCGGCCGCCGGGCGCACACCTTGCTTGCCCCGGAGCCGGGACTCGACCGGCTGCACCACCGGTGGAACAACCTCATAGCGCGCCGCACCAGACGAGTGGAGGTCCCTGCGGTACTCGTGGACGCCCACGGCCTGCACCGGCGCGCACAGCTCCACCTGACGACGATCGGCCACACGACGGCACGGGCCCGGCACGTCTGGGCCGTCGTCACCCACCAGGGCCTCGCCCACGAGGCGCATCCCTCGCTCACCGCCGCGCAGATCCGCATCCTCTCCCTCCTGGCGGAGGGCAGCAGCAACAGCGACATAGCCACCTCGCTGCACCTGTCCCGCCAGACGGTCGACTACCACCTCAGCCGCCTGCGCCACCTCCTGGGCGCGGCGACCCGCCCGGCCCTGGTGGCCCGCGCCTACGTCCTCGGCATCCTGGCCCCCCGCGCGTGGCCGCCGCGCTCGGCCACGGCCGCGCACCCGCTCAGCACGGTCTGAGGAACCGGACGGGGCACTCAGACGCGGTCCAGGACCACCACCGGGATCGACCGCTCGGTCTTGGTCTGGTACTCCTCGTACGCCGGCCATGTGGCGACCATCGTCCGCCACATGTCCGGTTTCTCGTCCGGGATCGCGGTGCGGGCCCGGGCGGTGTAGCGGTCGCCCTTGACCTGCACCTGGACCTCCGGGTTCGCCTCCAGGTTGCGGTACCACAGGGGCGGCGCGTCGGCGCCCCCGTTGGAGGCCACCACCAGGACCGCGTCACCGTAGGGCCGGTAGATCAGGGGGGTGCTGCGGGGCTCACCGCTCTTGCGGCCGATGGTGGTGAGGATCAGCACCGTGGTGCCCTGCCAGTCGTGGCCCTCCGCGCCGTCGGTCTCCTGGTAGCGCTTGACATGCTCTTTGCCGAACAGCATCTGGCGTCTCCTCTGCGTCCTCACGCGGTCGTGCGGCTCCGTGGAGCTGTGCACCACCCAGTCTCACGGTCGGCGAGGTGGTTTTCCACGCGGGCGCGGTTCGCTCGGCGCGCCCGGACCAATGCGCGGGGACGGCGGAGGGGTCAGTGGGCCGACGGCGTTCTCAGCGGATGTTGACGTCGATGCACGCGTAGAAGGCGTTGGCCGTGTCGCCGATGTTCCACACCGCGAGGACCTTGTGCCTGCCGGTGAAGTTGCCGAGGTTGACCTGGTGGGAGACGGTCGCCGGCGGCTGCTGGTTGCGGCCGTCGATGGTGGCGACCTTCGTGCCGTCGACGAAGTACTCGTAGTTCGCGGTGCGGTGCCGGGCGGTGAACGTCCAGGTGAAGGTCTGCGTCCTGCTGACGTCGCTGACCTTCCAGCCCTTGCTGTCGTTGTCCAGATCGGCGAACCGGGCGTTGCCGCCGCTGCAACTGCGCAGGCCCTTGGGGCCCTCGACGCTCTGCGGCTCGTACTTGATGTCGCCGCAGGCCACCGTGCGCGCGGCGCACTGCGCCTGGCGGCTCGCGGGGCCGTTGACGTATCCGTGCGCGTTGGCCGAACCCGTCGGCAGCGTCAGGGCGAGGACGGGTGCCATGCCGGCACCGATCACCGCGGCCAGCTTCCGCTTCTTGTCCATGCGTACTCCTTCACGGGGCGTGCTTCATGGGGGTGTGCGGCGTGAAGTGCTCGTGGGGCGGTGGAGCGGTACGGGGGCCGAGCAGTGGGGCCGGATGTGCCCGGCTGCCGATTAGTCCAGACCATAGACTTCGGCTGGGCACCGTCAAGATTGGATTCCGGCCAAGCGCGGTGAGCCGCACCCGGCTCCCGGCGGCGTCGGCGGTGCTCGTACGCGAGTCGATGGTCACGGCGGCGAGGCTGTCCGGCCGCCCCGGAGGGCGGCGACCGCGTCACCCGTACAGCCCGGCGGAGTCGTGCTGCCGCGCCGACCGGCGGAGTGTTGCGGAGGGACTCCGGCAGCGCGAGGGACGGATCGAGATCATGACGGCAAGGTCGGTCGACGCGGGCCGCGAGAAGATGGTCACCGTCGTCGAGGTGGCGCTGGTGGACGGCGCCTGGCAGTACCGGGACCTCAACTTCGCCTGGGAGCCCTCCGGGGGCGGGGAGGAGGCGGAGGGGCCCTCGGCCCACTCCGCGGGCGCGACGGGATCTCCCGGCCCGCCCAAGAAGATCGCCCCGTTCGCCTCCCCGCGCAACGGCCTCGCCTCGGTCCGGCTGGGCAAGGACTCCTACCGCGTCTACTACGTGGACACCTACGGCGGCATCATCGAGCTGGCGCTCGACGGCGGGCACGTGCGCAGCCGCAACCTCACGACCGAGCTGGGCGCGCCCGTGGCGGGCGCCATCAGTCCGCTGGCCGTCACGGAACCGGGAAACCTCGCGGTCCACTACTTCGACACGGACAACCGCCCGGTCCGCCTGAACCACACGGGCGGATGGCACTGGCACCGCTACGGCGAAGCGCCCGCGGCGTCGGCTGCCAGCCCTCTGGCGGCGATGGTCACCGCCGACGTCCAGCGGGTGCTCGTCTACTACCTGGACACCCGCAACCACCTCGTCGAAGTCATCTGGCACCGCGACAAGAACGTCCTCGTGACCGATCTCAGCTCGCTCATCAGCAGACTGCCCGCGGTGTCACCGGTCAGCTCGCTCGCCGCCGTCGGGTTCACCGCGGACTCCCGGCGGATCTTCTACCTGGACGTCGGCAACAACCCCGTGGAGGTGGCGCACACCCCCGGGCGCACCGGCCAGATCTGGTGGTCCCACAAGAACCTGACGCTCGCCTCGGGTGCTCCGGTCGCCCGCGAGGGCAGTGCGATCGCCGTCGCGCTCACCAGGACCTCGGAGTCCCGGCTGTACTACCAGAACGTCACCGGCGACATCGCCGAGGTGGAGAACTACCACCCCACCACCCCCGGCCGGCTCGCCGACGGCGGGGACGGCGCCCCGACCGCCACGGACACCAGCGCGCTGGCGGCCGTCATCACCGCCGACGACGTCAGGAACTACGTGTTCTACGCGCACGGCGGCGGCCGGCTCATCAACCTCGAATGGACCGGCGGCGGTTGGCGGTCCCGCGATCTGAGCACGGAGCTGCGCCTCCCCGCGGTCGCGCACGCGGGACCGATGACGGCCCTCTTCGACCTCGGTCCGCGCGCCTACTACCTGAGCTCCGAGTAGGGGACACGCCATGGAACTGAACGACACCTACCAGAAGGCCCTCGACGGCACCCTGCGCTCGGTCGCCAGGGGCGACGAGGGCACGCTGGTCATCACCAACGACACCCCGGTCCGTCTCGACATCTTCTGGATCGACGACCTGGGGGACCACGCGGGCTACAACGCGCGCACCAAGCTGTGGGAGGCGGGCTACCCCGGCACCGGCCTGGACCCCGGGGGCGGGCAGATGATGGTCACCACCTGGCCCGGCCAGTACTGGCTCGCCCGGGTCTCCCTGTCCGGCGCCTTCGTCGCCGTCGTCGAGATGACCGACCGCGCGCGGCAGCTCACCACCCTCTCCGGCGCCCACCTCCTCGACCCCAACGACATCGGTGACGTGCCGATGCCCGGCGGGGCGGTGGTCATCCCGCCGGACGGGCCGAGGGTCCTGGTCGGCGCGGGCAGGCTCCCCAACCTCAACACGGTGACGCGGGAGCAGTTCTGGCAGCGCCAGCCGGAGTCCTACAGCCTCGCGCCCGGGCAGACGAAGACGGTCAACTACACGGCGTCGTCCGGTATGCAGGACAGCTCATCGACCTCCGACACCGTGGCCAAGTCCGTCGGCGCGAGCCTGAGCGCGGGATGGGGCCCGGTCAGCGCCTCCGTGTCCGCGTCGCTGAGCACCACGTCGACCACGAGTCAGCAGGTCACCACGACGACGCAGACCACTTCGTTCGTGTCGAACGAGTACAAGAACCTCACCGACGACCCGGAGATGATGCTCTTCTGGCAACTGGTGGACGTCGTGACCGTCTTCGACCCCAAGGGCACCTCGCTGTCCTCCATCGTGTCCGGCACCCAGCCCGTGGTGGTCTCCGGCCCGTGGAACATCGACGATTTCCTCAGCACGCCCAAGCGGCCCAAGGAGCGGAAGGCGCCGAAGGGGGCCGCCGGCGGGGAGACGTGGCCGCGTCCGACGCTTGAGTCGATCGAACCGGCTCCCGACGACACGTCGGCCGAACCGGCACCCGGCGACTCGTCCGCGTGAGCGGTCGAGCCCGAGCACCAGGGAGCCCAGGAGATTCAGCATGCCACTCGACCGGTCCCTCAAGCCGACCCCGGGCGGATATCAGATCCAGGCCCTCGGCCGCCTCTACGCCGGAACGCTGGGAGCCACGATCCTCTGGCGCCCGGACGGACAGCAACAGCTCAGGGTGGGTGTGTCGAACGCGCACGTCCTTCCCGACAAAGGAGCGGCGGTCGTCCAGCCGCATCAGGGCAAGCCCGGCAGCCGCGTCATCGGCAGCGTCGACGCGGTCTGCCCGGGAAAGCCGTACGAGAGCGAACAGGCGTACTTCGCGGACAAGGAGCGCCGGGAGGACGCCAGGTTCGACTTCGCGTACTTCCGTGCCACCGAGGCGGAGACGTCGACGCGCATCGAGTGCCTCTACCCCGGCCCCCCGGGCACGGGCGTCGGCGACCCCGACCCCCCGGCACTGGCGTACCGGGCTCCCCGGCAGGGCGAACGGGTGCGGTGGATCGGGCAGAAGACGGGCGAGGTCAAGACGGGGGAGATCGTGGCCACCGACTTCTGGGCGTTCATGTCCCACAACCGCGAGAAGGGCCACTTCGTCGGCATCGACGAGCTGATCAAGATCAAGCCCCTCGAAGCCCTCTCGGACTACGGGGACTCGGGCGCGGCGCTCGTCGCCGACGACATGCATGTCGTCGGCCTGTACTGCGGCTCCACCGAGGACCTGGCATACGAGGTCGGCTCCCGCATCCCGGAGGACGCGCTCGACCTCGGGACGACCGTCCTGGTGGCCGAGAAGGTGGCCAGGGAGAGGTATGAGCTGTACAAGCGGAAACCGAAGACGTGCGTGGTGCAGTGACGCCGCGGCCTGGAGGGACACCCGCCTGTCACCCTGTACGCCCGCCCGCCCACACCGCCGGGGTCCGGCCCGCCCACGGACTCGCCTGTTCGAGCTGGCCGGCCAGCCGGAAGAGGCGGCCTTCCCTCCCGTGACCGGCGGCGAACTGCATGCCGACCGGGAGCCCGGTCCCGGGGTCGGCCGCCACGGGTACGGACATGGCCGGAGTACCCGCCACGTTGAACGCCAGGGTGAACGGCGAGCGGTCGTTGAGCCGGGCGATCCAGTCGAAGCCGTCCAGTGCCTCCGCACCCTCCGCATAGGCCCCCAGGGCCATGGGCAGCTCCGGCAGGGTCGGCGTGAGCAGCACGTCGTAGGCGTCGAAGGTCCGGGCCAGGCTTCGGCCCACCCGGTTCCGTATCCCGAGCGCGGCGACGAGCTGGGGGCCGGTGACCCGCTGCCCGTAGTGGTAGCCGGCAAGGGTCTCCGCCTCCAGGGTCGTGGCGTCGACGGGCCGGCCGAGGGCGGCGGCGAGACCGTCGACCGACGCCGCGAGGTTCGCCGTCATCAGCCGGGCGGTGGCCAGGACGAACTCCTCCCAGTCGGCCCCGAGACCGACCCGCGCCTCCGTCACCCGGTGACCGAGGGACTCCAGCAGGACCACGGTGCGGGAGAGGGCGTCGGCCACCGGCCCGGCGGTACGGCGCCCGCCCCACGCCCGGGGGAGGACACCGACCCGCAGCACCCCCGGATCGCGGGTGACCTCCTCCGCGTAGGAGCGGCACGGCTGTGCGGCGTAGTACGGATCGCCCGGCTCGGGCCCGCGGATCTGGTCGAGCAGGACCGCACTGTCGCGCACGGTGCGGCTGACACCGCCCTGCACGGCCAAGCCGCTGAACACCTCGTCGGCGCCGGGCCCCATGGAGACCCGGCCGCGGGTCGGCTTGAGGCCGAACAGGCCGTTGCAAGCCGCGGGGACGCGGAGTGAGCCCGCCGCGTCCGTGGCGTGCGCGACCGGGACCACTCCGGCGGCGACGGCCGCGCCCGCGCCCCCGCTGGAACCGCCCGCGCTCCGGCCGGGGTCCCAGGGGTTGCGCGTCGGCCCGTACAGCACGGGTTCCGTCGTGATGCTGTAGGCCAGCTCCGGCGTCGCGGTACGCCCGAACGTCACGAGCCCGGCGCGGCGGAAGCGCCGCATCAGCGCGGAGTCCGCGTGCGCGACGTTGCCCGCCGCGAGACGGCTGCCCAGCTCCATCCGCCTGCCGGCCATGGAGACGCCGATGTCCTTGATGAGGAACGGCACGCCGGCCAGGGGCGCGCGGGCGGGGGCCGGCCCGTCGTCGCAGGCCCACGTCTCGACGACGGCGTTGATCCGCGGGCCGACCGCCCGCGCGGCCTCCCGTGCGGCCGCTTCCACTTCGGCGGGGGTCACCTCGCCCCTGGCCACCAGTTCCGCGAGGCCGACCGCGTCCTGACCCACGTACTCGCTGACTCTCACTGCCGCTCCCCGCACTCTCGGCCCGAAGGTGGATACCGTTCAGTCCCGAGTGATACCGCTCGGTATCACGCAGGACGGATTGGTACCGTAGCAGGCATCACTCGGAACCAGTGACTCGCGGAGCGGTGATGACATCCACGGCAAGAAGGCCGGGCAGAGTGGCCAAACTGCCGCCGCGCGAGCGCATCCTCGACGCGGCGGAGGAGCTGTTCCAGAGCCAGGGGATCGCGCGGGTCGGCGTCCAGGCAATCGCCGAGCGGGCCGAGACCACCAAGATGGCGATCTACCGCCACTTCGAGACCAAGGACGCGCTGGTGGCGGAGTGGCTGCGCATCCTCGCCGCCGACTACCAGGCGGCCTTCGACCGGGTCGAGGCCGAACACCCCGGCCGGCCGAGGGAGCAGATCCTGGGCCTGGCGCGCTTCATCGCCGAGGGGCTGCCGACGCTCTCGTACCGGGGCTGCCCGTTCGTCAACTCCCTCGCGGAGCTGCCCGACCGCTCCCACCCCGCCCGGCAGGTGATCGAGGAGCACAAGGCCCGCCAGACCCGCAGGCTGGTCGGCATGTGCGCCGGGGCCGGTTTCCCCGACCCCGAGCAGGCCGCTGCCGAGATCACTTTCGTGCTCGAAGGGGCGCAGGTCAGCACGCAGAACGGAAGCATCGACCGGGCGGGGGAGCGGCTGCTGCGGATCGTCGAGGGGATCGTGGACCGCGCGCGGGACTCCGCGCCGTCAGCGTGTCCGGCGTCTCGGACGGGGTGACACAGGCTCTCACACCCCCGCGTCGGGGTGGGCGGCGCTGAGGCTGTGCACGGCGGTCCGGTCGGCGTGCGGGGCGAGCAGGTCCCGCAGCTCCTCCGCGGCGGCTTCGAGGAGACGGCCGTCGCGGGTGGCGTGCAGGGTCTCCAGTACGAACGCGACGCGGACGGAGTCCTCGGTGACCCGGGTGCGGTGGGCGTCGCGGTGGTTCCAGTGCCGGGTCAGGACACCGGTGGCGTCGGTGTAGACGATCTCGCCGGCCCTGGGGTTCTCGACGGTGTCCGGCTCGCCGAGCGGGGTGAACTCCTCGGTGCCGTCGGCGTACCGGATGTCGATGTCGCCCGCGACCTTGTCGAGGTCGAAGGCGCCGGCGGGCAGGGCGTGGCGGACGGAGACGGTGTTGTACGAGTCGACGGCCGGATTGATGCGGGGGAGGGTGCCCTTCTTGGCCATGCGGCGGCCGAGCGCGTCGACGCTGGGCCGGATGCGGCGCGGGTTGGTGCCGAAGGAGCGGTAGGCGGTGTGCCATGCCTCGATGCGCGGATCGTTCTCGTCGGCCGGCTGCCAGGTGCCGTCGGCGAGCTGCCGCTCCAGGTCCGCGACGGCGGCAGCGGTGGCGGGCCACGGCTCGTGGCCGCGCAGCCCCGTGGCGGTGACCACGGCGATACGGGTGTCGGGGAAGGCGTCGGTGACGGCGGGGCCGATGCGCAGGATCATGGGAGAAGGCTCTGTTCCTGGAGGTTGTGGGCGGGGTGGAGCTGGACCGGGGGCGGGGTGTGTGACGGGCGGTGGCGTGTGCGGCGCCGTGGCGCCGGATCACGCCTCCCAGGGGCCCATGCGGTCCAGGCGGCGGCGCTGCTGCCGCGCGGTGGTCTCGTCGAGTCCCCGGGCGCGTTCGGCGAGGCGGTCGGCGATGCCGGCGCGCTGCGTGACCGGCTTGTGGTCGTCGTACTTGAACTTGGCCCGTACGTCGGTGACGTCGAGGCGCAGGCCCCGGATGCCCGGCAGCATGCGGCCGTACGGGGCCTGGCCGACGGCCACGGGTGCGTGGTCGCCGTCGGGCTGGAAGTGGGCGAGCTGGCGGCGCAGCAGTTCGGCCTTGGCTTCCGGGTCGTCGACTATGTGGGCGCGGCAGGTGAACTGGACGGCCGCGTAGTAGCTGGTGGGGACGCCTTCGACGGGTGGGGTGCCGGGTCCGGCGCGCCAGGGGCCGGGGATGAAGGCGTAGTCGCCGATGACGGTGAACGTGACGTGCGGGTCGTGCTCGATCGCCTTCCAGACCGGGTTCGGCCGGGCGAGGTGGATGAGCAGGTGGCCCGCGTCGCCGCCGGTGAAGTGGGTGGGGACGGTGACGGGCGGCCGGCCGGGCGGGCCGTTGACGCTCAGGAGGCCGAAGTCGTGGCCTTCGGCGATCCAGGTCTGCCACTCGGCGTCGTCCAGGCTGGTGTCCCAGGGCTGGATGAACATGGAGGTCTCCTAGCGGGGGGGCGACGTCAGGGGTGGGGCGGAACGCCCGGGCCGCCGACACACTCCCCGGCTTTCACAGTGGAACGACCCGACCGTACAATGAACCGACCGCCTCCTGTCAACCAAACGACCGGGCGGTACATTCCATCGCTCAGCGGCTCGCGCGTCCCCGCGCCCCCCACTCGTAGGACGGTGATCAGGTGCCCGAGGCAGAGGCAGCCCTGCGCACACTCGCGCACAACGTGAGAGCCGCCCGTACGCGCGCGGGTCTCTCCCTCGACGAGCTGGGCCGGCGGGCCAGGGTCAGCAAGGGCGCCCTGGTCGGCCTGGAGAAGGCGCAGGGCAACCCGAACTTCGCCACGCTCGTCCGGCTCGCCGACACTCTCGGCGTCTCGGTGTCCGCCCTGATGGAGGGGCCCGCGGAGGGACGCGTCCGGGTGGTGTCCGCCGACGAGGTCGTGCCCCTGTGGTCCGGTGGGAGCGGTGGCGAGGCCCGCCTCATGCTGACCACCTCGGGACCGGCTCCGGTCGAGGTCTGGCGCTGGAGCCTGGAACCGGGGGAGGAGTACCCCAGCCATCCGCACCAGGCCGGCGTCGTGGAGACGGTCAGCGTCACGCACGGCCGGATGACGCTCGTCGTCGACGGCGGGGAGCATGCCGTCGAGGCCGGCCAGACGGCCGCGTTCGACGGCGACACCGCGCACACCTATCGCGGCGCGGGCACCGAAACCTGCCACCTGATCATGACGGTCCACATCCCACCGGGCCCCGGCCCGGCGGCTGCCGCCTTGTCCGCCTCCCGGGGCGCGGCGTACGGTTCCGCTGGTGGAGACGGAACATAGACCCGCCGCAAGGGTTCTCTGCCTGGACGCCGCCGACCGGGTGCTTCTCCTGCGGTGGCGGGACCCGGTCGCGGGCACCTACGTGTGGGAGTCGCCCGGCGGCGGCATCGAGCCCGGTGAGACGCCCCTCGCGGCGGCGCGGCGCGAGCTCGCCGAGGAGACCGGCCTTGACCCGGCGTCAGTACTCGACCGGTCGGTGCCCGTCGACCGTGACGTCCGCTGGGCGGGGAAGCGGTACGTCGGGACGGAACTGTTTTTCCTCGCCCGCCACCCCGTCGAACGACCGCCACTGCTGCGCACCGGGCTGCTCCCCGAGGAACGGACCAGCCTGCACTCCCACGCCTGGTTCGCATGGCCGGAGCCCCGGTCCCTGCCGGACCCGGTCGAGCCGCCACAACTGCTCGCGGTGCTCAACGCGCTGGCGCCCGAGGGTCCTTGGCGCATAGCTGCCCACTGAGGCGTGATCAGTCGGCGTCCGGGGTCCGGAAACCGCGGAAGGTCACCTTCTGGTGGTACGCGAAGCCGAGTCGTTCGTAGAGAGCGATGGCGCCGGTATTCGCCTCGGCCACGTGCAGGAAGGGGCGTTCGCCCCGGGCCAGGATGCGGTCGGCCAGCGCGCGCACCAGGCGGGCCGCGTGGCCCCGGCCGCGCGCCTCGGGGGCCGTGCACACGGCACTGATCTCGGTGTGGCCCGGGGGCCGCAGCCGCTCGCCCGCCATCGCCACCAGGCGTCCGTGTTCGCGGATGCCGAGGTAGGTGCCGAGTTCGCGGGTACGGGGCCCGAACGGCCCCGGCTGGGCCCGCTCGACGAGGTCGAGCATCTCGGGCACGTCGTCCGGGCCGAGCTCGGCCACCGCCGACTCGGTCGTCGCAGGCTCGGTCACCGTCGGCTCGGTCGTCGCGGTACCGCCGCCCGGGCGCGGGGCGTCGAGTGGGCCGCTGTCGGGCCAGAGCATCTGGCGGCCCTCCAGTACGAAGACCGGCTCCCAGTCCGCCGGCGGAAGCGCGGGGCTGCTGAACATGTCGGCGAAACCGCCGGGCCCGAGCAGCTTCGCCAGATCCGCCCAGTCCTGGGCGCCGGGCTCGGCCGGCAGTGCGCAGAACGTCGAGACTCCCGGCAGGTAGGTGGCCGCCTGTCCGAGCCGTCGGCCCAGATGCGCGTGTGCGCCGAGCAACGACTCGGTCACGGGGTTGGCGAGGGCTGCGGTATCACTGTTCATCCCGCCGATCCTTCCATCCCGGTCCGCTCCGGTGGCACCGGGGAGGCCTCCGGCCACGACCGGCCCCCGCCGAAACGGCGCGAGGGGCGTGGCCGAGCCACGCCCCTCACCCTCACACCGCTCGTCGAGCAGGAGAACCAAGGCTCAGCGCCGGCCCTTGAGCCGCTCCACACCGGCGACACCCACGGCGGCGAGGCCGATCTGGATGGCGAGTTCGATCCAGTCGATGCCCTTGGTGTCGGCGACGTCCAAAGCTCCGGCGATGGCCGTGCCGATGAGGGCGGCGATAACACCGACCAGGATGGTCCACAGGACGCCGATGCGCTGCCGGCCCGGCAGGACGAGACGCCCCAGGATCCCGATGACGACACCGATCACGACCGCGGTGATGATCCCTGAGATCTCCATTGCTGGCTGCCTCTCTCTATAAGCCATCTACATAGGTGTAGATCTACGGGTGCCCCGTCCTCGCCGAGGCAGTCCCCCACGTTTCACCCCGAGGCGGGAGAGGGGCGGAGAGGGTCACCCAGGGGTCGTGCGGACGCCGTGGAGGAGAGGTCAGTTGCTGTGCATGCTCTGTGCCATGCGCACCAGCTCGTCGGTCTCCGCTGCGTCGATCTCGACGTCGAGGACGGTGCAGACGCGGCCGAGCAGGTAGTAGAAGCCCGCGAGGACCAGGGTCTCGACGAGCTGCTCCTCGGTGTAGTGCGCCGCCACCGCCGCGAAGCGGTCCTCGTCCACCAGGGGTGAGGCGGCCGCGGCCGCGGCGAAGCCGAGGAGCGACCGCTGGGCAGGGGTGAAGACATCGGCGTCGTACCGCTTGCCGCGCACGGCGGCGCGCTGGGCGTCCGTGACCCCCACGGCCCGGGAGATCGGGACGTGCTGCTCCCACTCGTACTCGGCCTCGAAGACGGTGCCGTAGGTGAGGATCAGCAGTTCGCGGTCGATCGCGCTGAGGCTGCCCTCGGCGAAGAGCGCGGCGCCGAGGCGGGCGATCTGGGTCACCGACCGGGGCGCGTGACCGAGTATCCGGTAGACGTTGATGATGCGTCCCTGGCTGAGGGAGCGCAGGGACTCGGGCATCGACGCGTCGTCGAGGCAGGGGATGCGGGACATGGCGTCTCTCTCTTCGGTGGGGTGACGGGCTCTTCGGTGGGGTGACGGGGCTCTTCGGTACGGTGACGGGCTCTTCGGTGGGTGGTGGTGAGGACGTGGTGCGGGGCGCGGTGGGGGTGCGCGGCGCGCTGCGTCAGGACGCCACGTCGTCGTACCAGCGCGGCTGCGACGAGCCGCGGGGGACGAGGAGCGGGCCGCGCCAGGCGGCCGGGGTCTCGCTCAGGGTGACCGGCGGGGCCACCAGGGAGAGGTCGCCGAGCGGGGTGGGCCGGGTGAGGCGCCGGGGCGGCGGCAGCGTGGCGGCGGGAAGGAGCCGCTCGGACTGCTCGTGCGTGAAGGTGCCCAGCTGGTAGGCCCAGTTGGAGACACCGGCCAGGGAGACGCGCACCTGGTAGCTGCCGCCCTCGCGGGCGCGGCGCAGGACCGCGCTCATGACGCCGGCGGCGGCGAGATAGGCGGCGAGGTAGTCGTTGAGCATGCGGCCGGGCGGCAGCTGGGGGCGGCCGTCCTGCCCCTCGCTCCAGTTGACGCCGGTCAGGGCCTGGGCGTGCTGGTCGAAGCCGCCGCGTTCCTGCCAGGGGCCGCTGTGGCCGTAACAGCGCACGGAGACGTGGATGACGCCGGGGTTGATCTC
Source organism: Streptomyces sp. NPDC050703 (assembly GCF_040654435.1). Taxonomy (NCBI): domain Bacteria; kingdom Bacillati; phylum Actinomycetota; class Actinomycetes; order Kitasatosporales; family Streptomycetaceae; genus Streptomyces; species Streptomyces sp. NPDC050703. The sequence goes on along the minus strand of NZ_JBFAHX010000009.1, from coordinate 150,701 downwards.
GGCGACCTCCTCGGGGGTGAGACCGAGCCTGGCCATCTTGGCGGGCCGGTGGTTGTGCACGAACACGTCCGAGGAGCGCAGCAGTTCGCGGAAGGTGCGGCGGCCCTCGCCGTCGCTGTCGGCTTCGGGCTTCAGGGCGAGCCGGGCCGAGCGCAGGCCGACGCCCGTCTCGTTCCAGCACAGGTCGTGGTCGAAGGCGTTCGGCTCGCACACGTGCAGGACGTCGGCGCCCTGTTCGGCGAGGACCCGGCCGGCCGCCGTACCCGCGAAGACGTGGGTGAACTGCAGCGAGCGCAGACCGGACAGCGGCTGGGCGCCCGCCGGCAGCGGACGCGGCGGGGCGTCGCCCACCCGCTCCACGGAGACCAGGGGTTCGGCCAGCACGGCCTCGCCCTGCGGGTGGGCCAGGAACTCCTCCCTGCTGCGGACGATCGCCAGGGGGACGCCCCGGGCGGCCGCCTCCTCCTCCAGATCCCAGGAGACGCGGTCCGCGATGGCCGCGGCGATGTGCTCGCGGGTGTGCGCGGTGCCGAGCAGGTCGAGGAAGGTGTCACGGGTGTTCGGATAGCAGGCGATTGGGATGGCCCAGCGGTCGTCGGCCGTGCGGTACAGGTCCCACAGGGCGGGGGCGAGGGCGCCGTCGAGCCCGAGGACGCTGCCCATGTTGGAGCCGTAGCCGTTCAGGGTGTTGCCGCCGCCGAGGTAGGGCGTGAGCTGGTGCAGCGCCTGGCCCAGGTCGAGGCCGAGACGCTGGGGGCGGCCCGTCGACTCCTGCCAGATCTGTGCCGCGCCCACGGCGGCGGACAGCAGGGCTATGCCCATGGCCGAGCCCAGCCGGATCGTCGACGGCACCAGCGGGTCCTGTCCCCGCACGACGAGTTCGCTGACGGCTCCGTCGCGGGAGAGCCCGAGCGTCTTGAGTGTCCTGTCTAATTCATCGACCACGTCGAATTCGTTTGCCTTCATGTCAGGAAACATAACACCGATCGGGCGGCGGTAAACCGGTCCGCGAATATTTCCATGGCGCTTGCAGGAATGTGATCGAACCCGTGGGGGAGCGCCATCAGGCCGCTATCAGTTCACTATCAGGTGGTGCTGTTTCGATTGCGGAGCAGCAGTCGATTCGCAGAGAGGTGGTGGCGTGGTGTCGCAAGATTTTCTCGCCGTGGAACAGTGGGAGCTCCTGCCCGAGCACGAGCGTCGGGAGCTCGTCGAGGACCTGGTGGTGGGCGAGTTCAGAAGCGCCCTTTTCATGACCGACGACGAGGAGTTCCCGCTGGACGTGGGCTTCCTCGACCTGGGGCTCACGTCCCTGCGGCTGAGCGAGGTGAAGCTCTCCCTGGAGCGGAGGATGGGGCGCGAGATTTCCACGGCCGCTCTTTTCGGTCACCCCACCGCCGGTCAGTTGATAGACCATCTCTGTGCGTGATCTGTTGTCTGACCGGAGGGCATAAATGTCGGAGCAAGCCAGTCCGACGGCGGCCGAACTTGCCGCCGTGATCGCCGATCTACGACGCAAGGAGGAAGCGCTCGCCGCCCTTGAACGCGAGAAATACGAACCCATAGCAATTGTGGGCATGGGCCTTCGTATTCCGGGCGGCAACAATGACGCGGACACGTTTGCGGAATTCCTGCGCGAGGGACGTTCCGGCATCGGGCCGCTGCCGGCCGGCGAGCGCCGCCAGATGGCGCCCGACGCGGTTTCCCCCGGACCCGGGGCGGCGGCCGAAGGCGCCTCCCCGGCCGGGGAGGAGGGCGAGGGCTGGCCGCGCGGTGGCTTCGTCCCCGACGTCGACCGCTTCGACGCCGCCTTCTTCTCCATCTCGCCCAAAGAGGCGCCCTACATCGACCCCCAGCAGCGGCTCGCCCTCCACACGGCATGGGAGGCGCTGGAACACGCGGGCATCGACCCCGCCTCCCTGCGCCACGGCGACACCGGCGTGTTCATGGGCGTCACCACACTCGACTACATCTTCGAGTCCACCGACCTCGCCCCCGCCGACCTCGACGGCTACCTCGCGCCCGGCCTGACCCACAGCGCGGTCTCCGGCCGCCTGTCGTTCTTCCTCGGGCTGCGCGGCCCGTGCATGACCGTCGACACCACCTGCTCCTCGTCGCTGACGGCCACCCACCTCGCCGTGCAGGCCCTGCGCGGCGGCGAGTGCGGGGTCGCGCTGAGCGGCGGCGTCAACGTCATCCACAACGCGCAGAACCACGCCATCCTGGGCCTGGGCGGAGTGCTCGCCCCCGACGCCCAGTGCAAGACCTTCGACGAGAGCGCCAACGGCTACGCCCGCGCCGAGGGCTGCGGCGTGCTCGTCCTGAAGCGGCTCTCCGACGCGCGGCGCGACGGCGACACCGTCCACGCCGTGATCCGGGGCTCCGCGGTCGGCCAGGACGGCGAGAGCGCGGGCCTGGTGGCCCCCAACGGCGCCGCCCAGGAGCAGGTCATGCGCTCCGCCCTGGCCCGGTGCCGCCTGGAGCCCGGCGACATCCAGTACGTCGAGGCGCACGGCACGGGCACCGCGCTCGGCGACCCCACCGAGATGGACGCCATCAGCGATGTGTTCGCCACGTCGCACACCAAGGAGCGGCCCGTCGTGGTGGGGTCGCTCAAGACGAACATCGGGCACATGGAGGGCGCCGCCGGTGCCGGTTCCCTCATCAAGGCGGTGCTCCAACTGCGGGAGAGGACCGTCTTCCCGCACCTGAACCTCGTCACCCCCTCCCGCCGCATCGCCTGGGACGACGCCCCCGTCACCGTCCCGACCGAGGTCCGCCCCTGGCCCACCGCGGACACCGCCCGCGCCATGGTCAACGGCTTCGGTGTGACCGGCACGATCGCCTCCGTCGTCCTGGAGGAGGCCCCGGCCGATGCTCCGGCCCAGGAGGAGGCGGAGGACGCGCGCCCCAGCGCCGTACTCACCCTGTCGGCCAAGAGCCGCACCTCCCTGCGGCGCCTCGCCGAGCGCTACCTCGACCATCTCGACCGGCACCCCGAGACCTCGCTCGCCGACCTGTGCCGCACCTCCAACACCGGCCGCGCCCACTTCCGCTACCGCATCGCCGAAGCGGTCGGCGACCGCGAAGGCGCCGTACGGGCGCTGGGCAGGCGCGTCACGGCCCTGGCCGAGGGCGCCGCCCGCGGCGGCTCGGCGGGCGCCCCCAAGGTGGCGTTCCTCTTCTCCGGTACAGGCACGCAGTACCCCGGCATGGGCGCCGCGCTCCACCGGCAGTACCCCGTGTTCCGCGCCGCCATCGACGAGTGCGACCGCATCCTCACCCCGCTGCTCGGCGTGGACCTGGGCGCGCTGATCCGCGGCGAGTGCGAGGCGCCCGAGCGCATCCACGAACCCCGGTACCTCCAGCCCGCGCTGTTCAGCCTCGAATACGCGATGGCCAGGCTGTGGCTGTCCTGGGGGGTACGCCCCTCCGTCCTGATGGGCCACAGCCTGGGCGAGTTCGCCGCCGCCGCGGTGGCCGGCCTCTTCTCGCCGGAGGACGGGGCCCGCCTCGTGGCCGCCCGCGGGCGCCTGAGCGAGGCGGTGCGGGACAAGGGCGGCATGGCCGCCGTCGGCGCGCCGGCCGCCGAGGTCGCCCCGCTCGTCGAGGGCTACCCCGACCTGAGCATCGGTGCCGTCAACGGCCCGGGGCAGTGCCTGCTCACCGGCGGCGAGGCGTCGCTGGCCGACGCGGGCCGCCGCCTCGCCGAGCGCGGCGTGAAGGTCACCCCGCTGCGGGGCGCGGTCCCGTACCACTCGCCGCTGATGGCCGAGATCGTCGACGAGTTCCGCCAGGTGCTCGGCACGGTCGACTTCCGCACGCCCACCATGGCCCTGGTCTCCAACGTGACCGGACGCGTGGCACGCGGCCGGCAGATGGCCGACCCCGACTACTGGGTCAGGCACCTCCTTGAGCCGGTGCAGTTCGAGGCCGGTGTGCGGGCGGTGGACAAGCGCGGACGGCACGTCTTCGTCGAGCTGGGCCCCTCGGCCGCGCTCACCGCGCTGGCCAGGGCATCGGCCGGTGAGGCCGACCACGTCTGGCTGTCCAGCACCTTCCGCGACGACCACGACGGCGACATGATCCGCCGCTCCCTGGCCAAGGCCTACGAGGCGGGCGTCCCCGTCTCCTGGGCCGGCTACCACGAGGGCGCGCCGCGGCACCGGATCACGCTGCCCCCGTACCCCTTCGACGGCAAGCGGTACTGGCTGCCCACCAAGCAGCGCCGCGCCGCCGACGCGGCCCGGCAGGCGGAGCGCGACCCCGAGGGCGGGCGGCACGCGAACGGCCTCTACTACGAGCAGCACTGGGTCGCCAAGGCCCTGCCGGACACCCGGCGCGAGCAGCGCCGCGTCCTGGTGGCGGGCGACACCGCCCGGCTGCCGCACGCGCTCCTGGAGCGGGCCGCCGCCGAGGGCGTCACCCTCACCGTGGCCGCCGACCCCGCGGCCCTCGCCGACGCGCTGGTCGGCGAACGCCCCACCGACGTGTGCTGGCTGTGGCACACCCCTCGCGCCGACGCCGGCGCACCGGACGACACCACCGCACCGGGCGACGGCGACGCCGCGGCCCGGCTGCGCGCCGAGTGCGAGGCCAACTACCGCGACCTGCTCGCCGTACTGGACGCCCTGGCCCGGGGCGGCTTCGGCCGCGGTCAGCGGCTCTGGCTGGTCGGCGAGGGCGCACAGCACCTGCCCGGCGACAAGGGCACCGATCCGGCGGCCGCCGCCACCCTCTGGGGCTTCGGGCGTGCCCTCGGCATGGAGTTCCCCGGCTACCGGGTGACCCTGGTCGACCTCCAGCCCGGCACCGACGGCGCCACCGGCCTGGTCGGCGAGTGGCTGGCGGCGGAGGAGAACGAACTGGAGATCGCCCACCGCGACGGCGGACGCTGGGTGCGCAGGCTGCGCACGGCGGAACCCGTGCCCACCCCCTCGGCACCCGTCACGATCCGCCCCGACCGCACCTACGTGGTCGCCGGCGCCACCGGCATGGTCGGCAGGGCCGTCGCGCACCGCCTCGTCGCCCTGGGCGCCCGCCACTTGGCACTCCTGAACCGTACCGGCGGCCCCGCGCCCGACCTGGGCGAAGGCGTCACGGCCCGCGTCCACGCCTGCGACATCGGCTCCGCGGACGACGTCACCCGCGTCCTGGCCGAACTCGCGGCGACGGCACCGCCCGTCGGCGGCGTCGTCCACGCCGCCCAGGAGACCGCGCGGGACCTGCCGCTCGCCCAGCAGACCTGGGAGAGCCTGGACGCTGGCTTCCGTACGAAGGTCTACGGCGCCTGGCTGCTGCACGAGGCCACCGCGGGCCTGCCCGAGCTCGACTTCTTCCTCGGCTGCTCCACGGCGGGGGCCCTGCTCGGCGCCGCCACCCAGACCGGGGCGGGGGCGGGCAACGCCTTCCTCGACCACCTCATGGCGCAGCGCGCGGTCGCGGGCCTGCCCGCCACCGCCGTCAACTGGGGGCCCTGGGCGTCCAAGGACCCGGGCAGGCGGCTCAGCGCCTCCCTGGTGCGCAGCTGGGAGGGCCAGGGCATCACCCTCCTGGAAGAGGACGAGGCCACCGAGGCGCTGCCCGCACTGCTCGACGCCGGGCGCGGCCAGGTCCTCATGGGCCACTGCGACTGGAACCGCTTCGTGGCCCGCAGGGCGCCCAGCGCGCTCTTCGCGGACCTGGTCTCCGGCACCGCGGCGGACGCGGGCCGCAGCGACGTCGGCGCACTGGCCGACACCCCCGGAGCCGCACGCTCGGCCGCGGTCAACGCGATCGTACGGGCCCGCCTCGCCGACGTCCTGCGCTTCGAGTCGGCCGACGACGTGGAACCCGACGCCGAACTGGCCGACCTCGGCATGGACTCGCTCAACGCGGTCGAGATCCGCAACACGCTCGAAGCCGCCTTCCGGGTCACGCTGCCCGCCTCCGTCACCTTCGACCGGCCCAGCGTCGACCTGCTCAGCACCTACATCGAAGAACTGCTGTCCGGTGCCGACGCACCGGCACACCAGGCAGAGACGGGAGCACACCGATGACCACGTCCGTACGTACGCGGACCCTGCGGGAAGTGATCGACCGGCAGGCCGCGCTCCGGCCCGACCAGCCGGCCGTCATCTGCTCGGGCCGGACGCTCACCTACCGGGAGCTGGACCGGGAGAGCGGGCGCACGGCCCAGGTGCTGCGCGAGGCCGGCGTCGTGCCGGGCTCCCGCGTCGGCTACCTCGGCAAGGAAGCCGTCGAGTACTGGGAGCTGGCCTTCGCCTGCGCCAGGACGGGCGCGGTCCTCGTCCCCGTCAACTGGCGGCTCACCGCGCAGGAGGTGGACCACATCCTGCGCGACTCCACCACCGAGGTCCTCCTGGTGGACGCGGAACACCTGCCGGTGGCCGCCGAGGTGCGCGAGGGCCTGCCCACGCTGCGGACCCTGCTGTGCCTGGACGCCGACGCCACCGGGGCCGACTCGCTGGCCGCCCGCAAGCGCGCGGTCGCCGCCGGCACGGGCCCGCGGGTGTTCGTGGACGAGGAGGCGGACGGCGAGAACAGCCCCGTCGTGCAGATCTACACCAGTGGCACCAGCGGCCTGCCCAAGGGCGTCGTGCTTCCGCACCGCAGCTTCTTCAACGTCGCCGAGGCGATGGACAGCCACGGCCTGGACTGGCTGGACTGGAAGGACGGCGACCGCAGCCTGATCGGCCTGCCCGGCTTCCACATCGGCGGCCTCTCCTACGGCATGCAGGCGTTCAACGCCGGTGCCACGGTGGTCTCCCTGCCCGCCTTCATCAGCTCCGACGCGGTCCGCGTGATCGAGGAGGAGAAGGTCACCACCGCGATCGTGGCCCCCGCCATGCTGGAGCTGATGCTCGCCGAACCCGCGGCGGGCAGAGGAGCGCTCGGCACCCTGCGCAAGGTGGTCTACGGCGGCTCCCCGATCGGCGAGGAACTGCTCAGCCGGGCCATCGACGTACTGGACTGCGACTTCCTCCAGATCTACGGCAGCAGTGAGACCGGCAACTTCGCCGTCTGCCTGCCGCCCGCCGACCACGTGCCCGGCAGCCCGCTGCTGCGCGCGGCGGGCCGCCCCTACCCCGGCATCGAGGTGCGCATCGAGGGCCCCGACGGCAAGGAGCTGCCCACCGGGGAGGTCGGCGAGATCTGTGTGCGCACCCCCGCCCGGATGCTCGGCTACTGGCGGCTTCCCGAGGCCACGGAGCGCACCGTGGTCGACGGCTGGGTGCACATGGGCGACGCCGGCTTCCTGGACGCGGACGGCTACGTCCACGTCCGCGACCGCGTCAACGACATGATCATCGTGGCCGGGGAGAACGTCTACCCCGCCGAGATCGAGGACGCCCTCGCCCGGCACCCCGCCGTCGCGGGCGCGGCCGTGGTGGGCCTGCCGCACGAGCGGTGGGGCGAGTCGGTGCACGCCCGCGTGGTCCTGGAGCCCGGACAGCGGGCCGGGGCCAGGGACCTGCTGCTGTTCCTGCGCGGCCGCCTCGCGGACTTCAAGATGCCCACCTCGTATGACTTCGCCGACGCGCTGCCCCGCAACCCCAGCGGCAAGGTCCTGCGCCGGGCGGTGCGCGACGAACTCGCCGCCGCGCGGGGCTGACGGCCGCACGGCACACGGCGGTGGCCCGCCCCCTCACCGAGGGGGGCGGGCCACCGCCGTGTGCGGACCGGGATACGAGGACTCACTCCACGTAGTCCCGCGGCGCGAAGACCGCGGTGCGCTCCCGGTAGGCCTCGATGCTGGAGGACCAGTTGTTGACCACGCGGCCCTCACCCGTGGTGTACCAGCTCCCGCAGCCGGCGGCGAAGGCCGTGCCCGCGAGGTCGCGCCGCAGCTCTTCGTTGTAGCGCCGCTGCACGTCGGGGGCGACGTCCAGTGTGCGGTCCCGGTCGGCGTCGAGGGTGCCGAGCGCCTGGAGCACGTAGTCGATCTGGCTCTCCACCATGAACAGGATCGAGTGGTGGCCCAGGTTGGTGTTGGGCCCGTACAGCATGAACATGTTGGGGAAGCCGCTGACGGAGACGCCGAGGTAGGCCTCGGGCCCCTCCTTCCACGCCTCGCGCAGCGTCAGCAGGTCGCGGCCGACGATCTCCACCCCGCCGGTGCGGTCCAGCGACTCGAAGCCGGTCGCGTGCACGAGCACGTCGACCTCGTGCAGGCGCCCGTCGGCGGTGCGGACGCCCTCCGGCTCGATCCTGACGATGGACTCCGTCACCAGCTCGACGTTGTCGCGGGACAGCGCGGGGTAGTAGTCGTCGCTGATCAGCACCCGCTTGCAGCCGAACGCGTAGTCGGGCGTGAGCCGGTCGCGCAGCTCGCCGTCGGAGACCTGCGCGCCCAGATGCTCCCCCGCCACCTGCTGGAACTGCTCCCGCACCGGATTGCCGTCGTCGCGCAGGCCGACGGCCCAGCCGTCGCGCTCGCGGTACAACTCCTCGCGCAGGGTGGCGTAGCGTTCCGGCTCGGCGAGCAGCGCGGCGCGCTCGTCGTCCGCGAGGGCCCGGTCCTGCCGCGGGAGCAGGTAGTTGGGCGAGCGCTGGAACACCGTGAGGCGTTCGGTGGCGTCCGCGATGGCGGGCACCAGTTGCACGGCGCTTGCCGCGCTGCCGATGCAGGCGACCCGCTTGCCCGTCACGTCGAGGTCCTCGGGCCAGCGCGCGGTGTGCACCTGGGTTCCCGCGAAGCCGTCGACGCCCTCGACACGGGCCCACGCCGGGCGGTTGAGCTGCCCCCACGCCGTGATCAGGACGCGGGCCCGCAGCCGTTCGCCGGTCGAGGTGCTCAGCAGCCAGCGGCCCTCGTCGTCGGACCAGGTGGCCCGGGTGACCTCCACGCCGAGGCGGATGTGCTCCGCGAGGTCGTGGTGCGCGGCGAACCGTTCGAGGTTGTGCAGGATCTCCGGCTGCCCGGCATAGGTGCGGCTCCAGTCGGGCTGTTCGCCGAAGGAGTACCAGTACAGGTGGGACTGCACGTCGCAGGCGGCGCCCGGGTAGGTGTTGTCGCGCCACGTCCCGCCGATCGAACCGGCCTTCTCCAGAACCGTGAACCCGCGCCGTCCTGCCTCCTTGAGGCGGGCGGCCATGCCGAGGCCCGACATGCCGGCGCCGATGATGACGACCTCGAAGTCCTCGTCCATATCATCCCCTTCGTAGTGCCTCTTCCTGCGACCACCCTGGCCAGCGGTCCTGATCGGCGGCTGAGAGGCCGCTGATGGGGCCTCCGCCCGCGCCCGCGCGGCCCCGTGGGCGCGTCCGCAGGGCCCGCAGACCGGCGGAGGTGGCGGTGTCGGCGGGCAGCAGCGTCGCGACCGCAAGCTCGGAGACGGCGACGTCGGCGAAGGCGTTGAAGGTCGTGACCGTGGAGATGAAGGACAGCGTCCGGCCGCCGCGCACCAGGCGCAGCGGCAGCGCGTAGGGGAAGTCGAACACGCCGTCCGCCGTGTCGGAGCGGTGGTCGCCGTGCCGCTCGGCGGGCGGCACGGGGTAGCCGCTGACCTCCTCGTACAGTGCCTTCAGCGGCGTGGACCCCGTCCTGGTCACATGCCGGCGCAGCCGGCCGATGAGGTGTTCGCGCCATGCTCGCTGGTCGGGCATGAGGGGCGCGAGGCCCCGCGGGTGCAGGAGCAGGCGCAGGAAGTTGACCGGTGGGCGCAGCAGTTCGGGGGAGACGTCACCCACCAGGACGCCGAACGTGCGGTTCGCCTCCACGATGCGGTACCGGGCGTCGAAGACCAGGACCGGGTGGGGTTCGTGGGCGGCGACCAGGCGGCGTAATCGTCCCCGGACGACGCCGGGGGCGGGGCCTTCCATGCTCGACTCCTGGAAGTACGGGGCGAACCCGGCGGCGACCAGCAGGACGTTGCGGTCCCGCAGCGGCAGGTCGAGGTCGGCGGCGAAGCGGAGCAGGACGTCCATGCTGGGGCGGGCCCGGCCGGTCTCGACGAAGCTGAGGTGCCGGGCGGAGCAGCCGGCGCGCGAGGCCAGCTCCAACTGGCTGACACCGCGCCGCTTGCGCCATTCCCGCAGCAGCGATCCGACGCTCGGACTCTCTCGGTGCATGAGCTGTGAGGTCATACACCGAGTGTTCGTCCTCGAACAAATAACCGCAATAACGCCTTCCTTTCCTGTGGAGGTGCCATGTAATTGCTACAGGAAAGGGCACGGCGAACGCAGAGAATCGGCGCGGAGAAAAGGGCGACTGCCGGGAGCGAATTCCCATGCGCCGTCCCCGTTCTCCTTGCCGAAGCCCGAAGCGGAGTCTGCTCACGGAATACTCTGCCGGAGTGCGCTGACGCGCGGCTGACGCCCGGACCCCGGGCGAACGAGAAGGCTGCGGCGGTACGCCCCCGGGGGGTTCGGGCGTACTGCCGCAGCCTCCTCACGGAGTGGCTCCCTCGCCGCCTACGCGGGCACGGCCGCGTCCAGCGAGGGGGCCTGGTTGAGGATCTCGCGCAGCCGCTCCCGCAGCTTCAGCGACGGCTCCACGCCCAGCTCGCTCGCCAGCCTGCGCCGCGTGCTGTCGTACGTCTCCATCGCCTCGGCCTGCCGCCCCGTCCGGTACAGGGCCAGCATCAGCATCTCGGTCAGCCGCTCCCGCCAGGGGTGCATGGTGCGCATGCGCTTCAGCTCGCTGATGCTGTGCACCGGGTCCATCAGCTGCATCTCCAGCCAGAGCCTGTCCTCGATCGCGCACAGCTGCTCCTCCTCCAGGGCCAGCGCCACGCTCTGCGCCATCGGCCCCTGGACGACGTCCTGGAAGGGCTCGCCACGCCAGAGCGCCAGCGCCTCGCCGAGCAGCCGGTGCGCCTCGGCGGGGTTCTCCCGCGTGCAGGCACGGGCCTGGCCGGTCAGCCGGCGGAAGGCCGCCGCGTCGGTGCGCGCGCCCCCGAGTTCGAGGACGTACCCCGAGGAGCGGGTGAGCAGCTCGGGCGCGGCGCCGTCCGGGCCCGCCGTCTGCTGCAGGGTCCTGCGCAGCCGGTAGACGTGGGCCTGGAGCGAGTTCTCGAAGGTGGGCGGCGGGTTCTCCCCCCACAGCTCGGTGTACAGCTGCTCGGCGGAGAGCTGTCTGCCGGGGCTGACGAGCAGCGCCGCCAGCAGGGTGCGCTGCCGGTTGCCGCTGACGCCGTGGGTACGGCCGTCCGCACGGACCTCCAGGGGCCCCAGGAAGGCGAAGACCTGACCGGTCCCGTGAGTGTCCTCCGCCTGGGGCGAGGAAGGCAGTGGTGCGCCGGAATTACGGCCCGCGGCATCGAACTGGGAATGAGCCATCACTTTTCTCCTCCTGTCGTGGACGATTCATTTAATTGACCCCGTCCGCCGCCGTGGCCGCAAGTGCCGAATAGATGAAGTCGTCGCTTCCTCGCCAGTGTGAGTTCCTGGAAGCAAAGCTGATTTCACGCGGTTGATGTCGGGATGGACAGGGGCATGTCGGACACCTATTGCGCGTTTTGCATCGTTGTACGCGAGTCAACGGCCCCCAGGCATGGCTTGTTCGGACGCGGCGGCCACCCCGAGTCAATTACGTGCCAGGTAATGGCCGGGCCCCACCGCACGATCAGGCATCTGTCAGGCACGGGTGCTTGGGTCGCAGAAACCGCCGACCACGACGATCCGAGAGAGAGGTGTGCGATGGGGGCTGCCCGTCAGCCACTGCGTGTGGGAGTCCTGCTGCCGACAAGGGAGCAGGCCATCCTCGGCGAGTACAGCGTCTCCCCGCTGCTGGACTTCGCACGACGGGCCGAGGAACTCGGCTTCGACTCGCTGTGGACGGGCGACTCGCTCACCGCACGGCCCCGCCTCGACCCCCTGGTGGTGCTGTCCGCCGTGGGCGCGGTGACCCACCGGGCGCACCTGGGCACCGCGACCCTGACACCCGCCCTCCGGCACCCGCTCGTGGCCGCCAACATGGCCAGCAGCCTGGACCACGTCAGCTCCGGCCGGCTCGTCCTCGGCGTGGGCTCGGGGTTCCCCTCACCGGAGACCACCGAGGAACTGGCCGCCGTCGGCGCCGGACTGACCGAGCGGGCCGACCGGCTCGACGAGATCACCGCGCTGTGGCGGACCGCATGGTGCAGCACGCGGCCCGGCGCGCCGAACCGCTTCGCCGGCAAGCACTGGCGCGCGGAGGGCCTCGACCGGCTCATCTGCCCCGCGGCACCCGACGGACCACCGCTCTGGCTCGTCGCCGACGACACCGCCCGCGTACTCGAACGGGCGGCCTGCCGCTACGACGGCTGGCTGCCCTTCCTCGCCTCGGCGGACGCCTACGCCCGCGCGCGGGCACGCCTGGAACACCTCTGCCGGCGCGCGGGCCGCCGGGCCGACGCGGTGGTCCCCGCCCTGTACCTGACGGTCACGGTCGGCCGCGACGAACAGCGGGCCAGGGTCGAACTCGACGACTACCTGGAGCACTGCTACGGCCGCACCCTGGAGCAGATGTCGGCCGTCCAGGCCTACGCCTGGGGCCCCAGCGAGCGCTGCGCCCAGCGCCTCGCCGACTACGTGCGGGCCGGTGCCCGCCACATCGTGCTCCGCATCGGATCGCTGCGACCGGAGACACACCTGCGGGAGATCGCGGACGTCCTCATGTCCAAGGCCCGCCAGACGGATCAGGAGAGCACATGACGACCACAGGAAGCACCCGAAGGGCCCGTTGGTTCACCACGTCCGGAGCCGACCCGAACGCCGGCCACCAGGTGTTCCTGTTCCCGCACGCGGGCGGCACGGCCCCGGCCTACCAGGCCTGGGGCGCCACGCTGCCCTCCACCATGGAGGTGCGCACCCTGCAACTGCCCGGCCGGCAGGAGCGCTTCGACGAGAAGCCCTTCACCGAAGTGGAACCGCTGCTCGACGCACTCCAGGAGGCGTTCGAGGCCGAACTGGACGGCCGGCCCTACGTCCTGTTCGGCCACAGCTTCGGCGGCATGCTCGCCTACCGGCTGGCCGTGGCCGCCGCGTGGCACGGCCTGCCCGCGCCCGCGCTCCTGGCCGTCTCCTCCTGGGCGCCGGGCCTCGGCTGGGCCGCCGAACTGGCCCAGGTCGCCACCATGTCGGACGACCAGCTCCTCGCCCGCGTCGCCGAACTCGGGCTGCTCACCGACGGTACGGCGCTCGACCCCGCCACGCTGGCCTCGATCATGCCCGCGATCCGCGCCGACTTCCTGGCCGCGGGCAGCCTCCACGAGGACGGCGAACCCGCACCCTGCCCGGTCGCGGCCTACGGCGGCACGAGCGACCCGATCGTCCCGCCCGACGCCCTGTCCGTCTGGGCGGAGCACACCACGGACTTCCTCGGCACGACCGAGTTCAGCGCCGGCCACTTCCACCTCTTCGACCACGCGGCGGCGGTCCAGCACAGCCTGGAACGCCACGTGCGCAAGCTGGGGGCGCGGGTGTGAGGCCGGACGTGTGCGGGCGGGTGCGGGCGGGCGGCGGTTACGCCCGGCCCTCGCCGTAGAAGCGTACGTAGTCGACCGTCATCTCGGCGGGCGACGGGGTGGAGGCGTCGGGAGGGCCCGGCCAGTCGCCTCCGACCGCGACGTTGAGCAGCAGATGCATGTCCTGCTCGAAGACCCAGTCGCGCTTCGCGGGCAGCTTCGACGGGGTCAGGGTGAAGTACGGTTCCCCGTCGACGGACCAGGTGATGCGGTGCGGCTGCTTGTCGACTGCGTAGGTGTGGAAGGTGCGTGACGCGTCGGCGGGAAGGGTGGTGGAGTCACCGATCCCCTTCTCGTTGTAGTAGGTCGGCCCGTGCGCGGTGCCGTACACCGTCCGCGGTTCACCGCCGACCACCTCGCAGATGTCGATCTCACCCTGCCCCGGCCACTCGACGCCGTTGTCACCCAGCATCCAGATCGCCGGCAGCAGCCCCGTGCCGGTGGGCAGCTTCGCCCGGACCTCCACGCGGCCGCGTGAGAGCGCGACCTTTCCCTCCGTCGTCAGGCGGGCCGAGGTCCAGGGGCAGTGCTTCTGCGTGTGGCACGGAAGGTCCGCCCCGGCGGGGGCCGGCCGCGCCGAGATCACGAGGTGCCCCGAACCGTCGAGCGCGGAGTTGGCCGCGTCGTCCGTGTAGTACTGGAGCTCGTCGTTGCCCCACCCCTCGGCGTCCTTGTTGCCGGTCTCCGTGTTCCAGGACTCCTCCGAGGGGCGGGTCGCCGCGGCCCCGGTGAACTCGGCCCGCCAGAACGGCTTCTCCTCGGCCGAGGGGGCGCCCCCGCCGCCCCCGCCGCCTCCGTCGTCCCCCGGCGCGGTGCCGCAGCCGCACAGCAGACCGCCGAGCGCGAGCAGGAGGGCCAGCCGGGTACGTCGGTGCATCGCGCTGCTCCTGAAGGTTCATGCGTAGGACACGAACCTTACAAAACGCCAGGTGACGGGGGAGCGGCGGGACTCGCTGCACCGCACCCCGCCCCCCAGCTTGCTCGGCTCAGGTGAGTGCCGCGGCCACCAGTGCGGCGGCCCTGGCGACCAGGGGGTTGTCCGTCGGGCCCTGCGGGTCGAGCTTCGTCGACAGGATCGACAGCACCAGCGGGGAGCGGCCGGGCGGCTGGACGGCGCCCACGTCGTTGGCGACGCCGTACTGTGCGCCGCCGCCCGTCTTGTCCGCCAGAATCCAGTCGGCGGGCAGCCCCTTGCGGAAGCGCTCGGTGTTGGTGGTGTTCGCCACCAGCCAGTCCCACAGCCGCTCCCGGTCCCACGGCGTGAGCGCCCGGCCCAGGAGGAGACGCCCGTACGTCATGCCGATCGCCCGGGGGCTCGTGGTGTCCTCGACCCGCCAGGGCTCGGCGGTGTTCAGCTGCGGCTCCCACCGGTCGAGGCGCGTGGTGTCGTCCCCGAGGCTGCGGCAGAACCGGGTGATGGCGGTGGGGCCGCCCAGCTCGCGCAGCAGCAGGTTCGCGGCACCGTTGTCGCTCTCGCTGACGGCCGCGGCGCACAGCTCGGCGCCGGTCAGACCGTTGGCGATGTTCTCGGGCTTCCCGGTCACGGGCCGGTACCCCGCGGCCTCGACGTACTCCGCCGTGTAGCGGAAGCGCCGGCCGAGGAACTCGCCGTGCCGGTCCAGGTCCCGCAGGACGGCCGCCGCGGCGAGGCCCTTGAACACCGAGCACATCGGGAAGCGCTCACCGGCGCGGTAGGACACCGTCGCACCCGAAGCGGGGTCGAGGGCGAATACACCGAGACGGGCGGCGTACTCCTCCTCCAGCGCCCGCAGTTGTGAGGTGAGCGTCCTGCCGCGCGGGGCGGCGTACGCCTTGGTCTGCACGGCGGGCACCAGGGTGGCCAGGGCCGTACCGGCGCCGAGGGCCAGTAGCTTGCGGCGCGAGGGCAGGGCTTCGGTGGCGGTGGTGAGACGCACGGTCGTCCTCTTTCGCTGGTGGTGTCGGTGTCACGGACGCGCTGCTCCGCAGCGCGCGGGCGCCGTCGACGGGCGGCCCGGCAGCGCGTCGCGCGGCAGTCACAGTGAAGGCCGCGGCCGACTGCCATGTCGAATACACTCTCGCCGACCGAACGATTCGATATCCGTATCCACGCACGTCAGGGAAGCTCCGTGCTCACCGAACGCCATCTGGAAATCTTCGTCGCGCTGGCGGACGAGGAACACTTCGGCGCCGCCGCGCAGCGCGTGGGCATCACCCAGCCGCCCCTGTCGCAGGGACTGCGCCGACTCGAAGCACTGCTGGGAGTCCGCCTCTTCGAACGCAGCCGCGGTGTCAGTCTCACCGACGAGGGCGCGCTGCTGCTGCCACACGCCCGTCGGGCCCTCGCCGCCCTCACGGAGATGAAGGAGGCCGGCGCGCGGGAGCGGGCCGAAGGACGCAGGCTCCGCCTCGGCCTCGCGCCGGAGGTGCCGGCGCGGGTCGCCGCCGCCGTGGCCGCCGCACCGGGCCGCGCGGGGGAACGCACCAGGCTCGCCGTGTCGACGGCCCCGACCGCCACGCTGCTCTCCGAGACCGCGGCGGGCCGGCTCGACCTCGCCGTGATCCGGCACCCCGCGGTCCTGCCGGGACTCGCCTCGGGCGGGGTGGTGCTCCTGCCGACCTGGCGCCTGAGCCCGGCCCGTACGGAGGCCGCGGCGGCCGGGGGCGGCAGGCGGCTGCCCGTCGCGGTCCGGCCCCGCGAGGAGGCCCCGGCGGCGTACGACCTGTTCGTCGACACCCTCGCCAGCCGCGGACGCCGGGTGGAGACGGTCGTGGTCCCCGACGAACGCGCCGGGCTCGCCCTGGTGGCGGCGGGTCAGGCCGTCCTCGTGACGGCGGACGCCGGGCTCTCGGCCGAGGGCGTCGAGCGCGCCCCGGCCACCGACCCGCCACTGCCGCTGCGCCTACGGGTGGTGTGGGACGCCCGCCGCCCCGACTCCGGGACGACGGCGCTGACCGCGCGCCTCCTGGTGGACGCCCTGGCCGGCCAGGCGGCACGGTGAGCGCGGCGCGGCGGGAGAGCGACGTCCAGCGGGCCATCCGCGGCATGTTCGCCGACGCCGGAGTGCGCGGCTGGCTCCACGTGGCGGAGCTGCACCGGCCGGAGGCCCGCGTCACGGTGGACCCCGACGAACCGGTGCCGGTCGGCTCGGTCTACAAGGTGCCGCTGATGGCCGCCTTCTGCCGGCTCGCGGACGCCGGCGCACTGGACCCCCGGCAGCCGGTCACCCTCGGCCCCGACGAGCGGATGCCCGGCGTGACCGGCATCTCGATCCTGCGGGACCCGGTCACCGTCTCCCTGCGCGACCTGGTCGTCCTCATGATGAGCGTCTCCGACAACACGTCGGCGGACGCGGTGCTGCGCCACGTGGGCCCCGCGGCGGTCGAGGAGCTGTGCGAAGACCTCGGCCTGCCGGACACCCACATCCTCGGCGGCGCGGCCACGACGTTCGAGCGGATGGTCGCGGAGACCGGCGCGGAGTCGCTCAGCGCCGCGATGGAACGCCTCGCCGACAACGACACCACGGTGCCCGCCGTGGTCTACAACCCCCTGTCCAAGGCGTCGTCGACGCCCTCCGACATGGCCCGGCTGCTGCGGGCCATCTGGACCGACGGCGCGGCCTCCGCCGAGAGCTGCGCCTTCATGCGCCGGACGATGGGGCAGCAGGCATGGTCGCATCGGCTCGCCTCCGGGTTCCCTTACGACGACGTGACCGTCTCGGGCAAGACCGGGACCTTCGGCACGATGCGCCACGAGGCGGGCGTGGTGGAACTGCCCGACGGCGGCGTCTACACCGCCGTGGTCTTCACCCAGGCGGCCCGCGCGGACAACAAGCTCCCGCGCGCCGACGCCGTGATCGGCACGGCGGCCCGCGCCGCGGTGGAGGAGCTGCGGGGCAACGAGGGCACATGAGGCGCCCGATCCGGGGCAGAGAGCAGGACACCGGATGAGGCGGCGGCTTCCCAGGGTATATGTCGGGCATGACGCAACCTGTGGACGCCGACGAACTGTTGATCCGCATCCGTGGGGCCCGGGACTGGGTGGAGAGCGAGACGGACCGGCTCTTCGCCCACTCGGAAGCCCTTCAGGGCGACGGCAAGGAGACCGAGGCCTGGAACGCGAGCATCGAAGCGCGCGCGTTCCAGTCGATCCGCATCGTGCTCGACGAGATCCTGCGGCCGGGGACGCACTCCCGGGCGCACTAGGGACGCACCGGCGCCGAAGGCACGCGCGTACGGCGTCACTCACACGCGCTCGTCCCGGCCGGTACCGGAGGTGTCGTATCGGAGGTGCGGCGCGGTGAAGGCGAGGAGGAGTGCGGCCGTCCGGGCCGGTTCCTCCAGGATGGGCGTGTGCCCGGCCCCGGCGAGCATCCGGATCTCGGCGTCCGGCACGGCGCCGTAGTCCGCCGCCGACGAGGGGCGCCACCTGCCGTCCCGGTCGCCGAAGATGACCTGCACCGGCTTGCCGAGGACCTTCAGCCGGTCCGGCACCGCGCGCTCGCTCAGGTAGGCCGTGGACGCCCGCATCGCCGCGGCGATCGCAGGGAAGGACATCCGGCGCAACTCGTCGATGAGCACCTGGGGGATCTCGAAGCCGGCACGGAAGCCCGAACTCGCGAACCCGCGGAGCGCTTCGTCGCCCGGTGGCCACCGCGTGGGGTCGATGGCGCTCTGCTCCGCCGGCGCGATGAAGGCGTCCATGCCGGGTCCGGTGTTGATGAGCACGAGCGCGCGGACGAGGTCGGGGCGGTGCTCGGCGAGTGCGGTGGCGGCATAGCCGCCGCTGGAGTGACCGACGAGCACGGCGTGCCGGACGTCGAGCCGGTCCAGTGCGGTGGCGAGTCTGCGGCCCAGGACGGGGAGCGAGTAGTCGCCGTCGGAGGGTTCGGCAGAACGGCCGTGCCCCGGGATGTCGACCCGTATCACGCGGTGGGACGTCAGCAGCGGAACCAGCGCGTCCCATGACCGGCTCGTCGCGGCGGACCCGTGGATGAGCAGGAGCGCGGGCGCCTCGGCAGGGCCGTCCTGGCGTACGTAGAGGTCGCCGTGGTCCAGGGGGAGAAGCGTCTCGCCGGTGACGGGGAGCGGTGCCTCGGTGGAGCCGGCGTCGCCGTGCGGGTGACCGTCGGAAGTCGGAGAAGTCATGACCCCATTGTCGCCCTCGGTGCGCGGCGACGGCTTGGACGCATGTTCCTCTGCCCGGCCCGGCTGACACGGTTGCTGCCCCCTGTCCCTCGGCATGCCGTCGGCATCCCGCTCCGGGGCAGGCCGGCCCCACCAGTGGTGGCGGCTGCCTGGCCTCAGAGCATGATGAGCAGACGCGTCTTCGGCTTCAGCTTCCTGTTCACCGAACGGCTCTGCACGTAGACCTCCAGCTCGGGGTTGTTGCCCGCCTTCACCGATACGGTGCCCTGGATGCCCGTGCCGAACAGGAGGCTGCGGGCCGCGTCACCCGTGTAGGCGCGGTCGGTGTCCTTCTCGACCACGATGACTTCCTTGTTCGGCTGGACCTGCGCCCTGGCGCCCAACTGGTAGTAGCAGGACCCGCGTTCATACGTCACGCCCGGGTGGGAGTCGACGAAGGGGCGGATCTCCATCTCCTTGTCGACCTTCAGCAGCCGGTACTTGTCGGCCGGGATCGGTTCGAGGCTGGCCCGCACCTCGTCCACCGATATGTCCTGGCCCACCGCGAACAGGTTCTTCGTGCCGCGCACTCCCTGCTCCCGGCCCCGCAGGAAGCTGGTGGCGGCGGCCCGCACGGTGCCGATCGCCTCTTCCACGCCCTGGTGGGAATCGGCGTCCCAGATGGCGATGTTCCCCGCCGGGAAGCCGTAGTTCTGCGCGGTGCGCTTGGCCAGGGAGTTCGGCACGAGGATCGCGGAGGTCCAGTGGCCGGGGAGCCCGCCCATCTTGGCCGTGATCTTGTCGAGCCAGGGGCCGAGGATGGTCATGTCACCGTCGTGGCGCCTGTCGCCGCCCGAGGCGTTCTCCTCGCCGTCGGTCACCACGATCTGGAGGAAGCTGTGCTCGCCGTACTCCTCCCAGATGTGGCCGAGGTCGTCCAGGGACTTCAGGGAGGCCTCGATGAGGGCGGTGGCGCCGTTGTTGACGCGGTAGAGGCCCCGCATGGACGGCAGGTGCTTCACGTCCATGTCCCAGACCAGGTTCTCCACCCTGTGGTCGAAGGAGTAGAGGCTGATCCGGGTCTCGTGGCCGAGGCTGTCCGACTCGGCCTTGAGGCCGGCCACGAACTCGTCCACCACGCGCACGAGTTGGTTCTCGTGCGGACGCATGGAACCCGAGCAGTCGACTACCAGCGCGACGTGGTTGACCTTGTGCTGAATCCTGTTTCCGGACACGTCTGTGCTCCCCCTTCGGTACCGCCGAGTGATGTCTTCACTCTATGGGGAGGCACTGACAACGCGGCTCGACGCTCAGCCGTAGAGCGACCGGGCTCCCGGGCTCCCGCCCTCGAAGCGCAGGCCCGCGGCGATCTCCTCGCCGATCACCGACCAGACGGTCTCGTCGTCCTGGAACGGGAGCGGGTCGACGCCG
The DNA here is from genome assembly GCF_040654435.1 of Streptomyces sp. NPDC050703. Lineage (NCBI taxonomy): Bacteria > Bacillati > Actinomycetota > Actinomycetes > Kitasatosporales > Streptomycetaceae > Streptomyces > Streptomyces sp. NPDC050703. The sequence continues at coordinate 130,713 of NZ_JBFAHX010000009.1, read as the reverse complement.
CTCGTCTCCCGGCGAACACGCTCGACCTCGCCGCCCAGGCGCTCGAAGCCGGCTTCCTCGTCGCCGCTGTCGCCACTGAAGGTGAACTCCTCCAGCAGGCGCTGGAACCGGACGGTGACGTGGATGAGGGAGGAGACGTCCCCGTGCAGTTCCCGCACTGTTGCCTCGTCGGCGTCGAAGGCGTGCACCTTGCCGGAGCGGGGATCGAGAGCGAGGTGGGCGTTGAGCAGCCACCCGATGACGGGCCACTCACCCACGCCCTCGGAGGCGTCGTCGCAGGCACCGTCGAAGTCCTCGATGTGGACGACGTCCCGGACGCGGGGCAGTCGGCCGGAGTCCTCGTCGGGCTCACGCACCCAGAGCGTTCCGGTGGGTACGCCGACGGTCCGCAGGAGGCGGGCGCCCTCGGTGTCCGCGGCGGAGGGCGGGAAGGCGGTGGCGGGAAGGGTCGCGAACCGGGCCTCGCCGAAGAGGCCGGCGAGTTCGCCGCGGTCGATGTCGAAAAGCACTGCCGGAACTCCGAACTCAGAACTCAGAACGCGGCCGGCGCACCGGCCACCGGCGGGTCGGCCACCGTGGGGGTCCTCGAAAGGCAACCGCCGCACTGGTCACGAGGTGATGGGCGGCCAGTGCGGCGACTCATGCTCACGCCAGGGCGGGCGCTGCTCAGACGTAGACGACGCAGACGTTGGGGACGTAGCCCACGGTGCCCCTGTAGTTGATCTTGCGCCAGCCGTTGTACTTGTCGATCCCGCACACGTTCTTGTACGTGCCGCCGAGCTTGCCCGAGATGTCACAGCCCTTGGCGCCCTTGGGCCAGGTGCCGAGGATGGTGGACGAGGTGGTGGCCGACTTGCGGATGTTGAGCGTGCTGAGCGACTTCAGGCTCTTGCACGCGGCGGCGGTGGCCACCTTGCCGCTCCGCGGGGTGGACGCGGCGGAGGCCGCCGGTACGGAACCGGCCAGCGACAGGGCCGCGACGACCGCGGGAACGATGAGACGCTTCTTCAAGGTTGCTCCTTGCTCCACTTCGGATGCACGTGTGCTCGCGCCCGGAGGCGCGACATGATCTTACGTGTACCTGCCACTCGCGCCGCACGGCCAACAGGGGCACCCGTCTGCCCTGTTGGCCGTCGCGAGGCGCCGCCGACCGGTCACACCAGCGCCGGCCGCGGTTCCGCCGGACCGGTCGGTGCGGCCTTCGGCCCCCACAGCCTGGTGGTGCGGACGTAGCAGTGGATGACGGAGGCCGTCGCCAGGAGGATCAGCGGGCCGAACGCCCACGGGTGACCGGCCATCTCCATCGGCAGGTAGCGGTACGACAGCAGGAGCGCAGCGAAGACCGTCGAGCCGTAGGCGACCAGCACGGTCGCCGAGCGGTCCCAGCCGCGGTCGAGCGCGCGCAGACCCGCCTCGATGGTGAGGGCGAAGACCACGCCGGCGAGGAGGTCCACGCCGTAGTGGTAGCCGAAGCCGAGCGTCGCGGCGAGCGTGGCGGTCAGCCAGAACGTCCCCGCGTACCGGAAGAGCCGCGGCCCCTTGCGCGAGTGGATGAAGATCACGGTGGCCCATGCCGTGTGGAGGCTGGGCATGCAGTTGCGCGGGGTGATCCCGTCGTACGGCACCGGGTGCGGCACGGTGACCGGCGGCAGCGTGTGCGGCCACAGATCGGCCACCGCCCACTCCACGCCGCCCGTCCCGGAGGTGCCGGGGCCGTAGGCGAAGACCGGCCCGACCACGGGGAAGATCATGTAGAACGCGGGGCCGAGCAGGCCGACGACCAGGAAGGTGCGCACCAGGTGGTGGCTCGGGAAGCGGCGTTCGGCGGCCACGCCGCGCAGTTGGTAGAGCGCGACGACGATCGCGGCCACCGCGAGTTGTGCGTAGACCAGGTCGAGGACGGTGCTGACCGGGCCGCTCGCCTCCAGTAGGCGGCCCGCCCACCACGACGGGTTGCCGAGCGCGTGGTCGGCCATGGCCACGTAGGGGTCGAGCACGGTCGGGCGGGTCTTCGCCGTGATGAGCAGCCAGACGTCACCCGTCTTGCGGCCCGCCACGAGGAGCAGGCCGAGGCCGACGCCCTTCAGGAGCAGGACGCGTTCCGCGCCGGTGCGGCGCGTGACCGCGATGACCGCGACGCCCAGCATCACCCACAGGGCGCCGTTGCCGAAGAACTGGTCCTCGGGTGTCTCGACGTCGAGCGCCCACCGCGCCAGTACGAAGACGACGTCGATGCCGATCGCGGCACCGGCCGCGATGAACCGCTGCCGCCAGGTGAGCACCACCATCATCAGCGCCATGCCGCCGTACAGCGGGCCCGGCTTGGGAGGGAAGATCACCTCCCGCGCCTGGAGGGTGATCGGTCCCGGCTGGCCGGTGCAACGCCGCGAGACGATCTCCAGCGCGACGAGGAACCCGAGGCCCACGACACTCGCCGTCGTCCAGAGGACCACCCGCGGCCGGCGCCACTCTACGGACGTGATCCTGCGGCTTATTCGGGAAAGCGCCCGCGATTCTGTGGATATCAATGGTTTGACCGATTTGTTGGTTGTTGTTTCCGCAAAGGCTAGCCGTTGTGTCGGGTGGGTCGGCTTTCGGGTCGAGAAAGGGCGACGAGGGTGCTCGCCGCCAGCCCGATCATGCCATCGGGGCCGTGCCCGGCGGCCCCCGGGACCGCCGGGCACGCGCCACGGGGCGTCACGGCCGGTAGGGCGGCGCGGCCCCCCAGTTCCAGCGGGGCACCGGCTGGTCGCCGGGCCGGGCCGCGTCGGGGCCCGAGAAGTGGACCGCGAGCCGGGAGCCCCACTCGACGTAGGCGAGGAACCCGGACCGGAACTCGGCGTCCGTCGGCAACCCCGCGTCGTCCGCCGCGTCCTGCACCAGGTTGACCCAGCGGCGCCGCTGCGGCTCGGTGATGCCCTTGCCGAGATGCCTGCCCACCATGTGGGCATGGCCGCCCTGCTCCTGCGAGTAGACCGCGGGGCCGCCGAAGACCTCACCGAGCCACTGGGCGACGTGCCGGGCGTGCTCGGCGGGCAGGTCCGCGAAGAGCGGGGCGAGGAGATCGTCCGCGAGGACCTTCTCGTAGAAGGCCTCCGTCAGGCGCTCGAAGTTCTCCGCGCCGCCCGCCCACGCGTACAGACTGGGGGCCGAGGCGCCCGTGCCGCGCACCGCGGTCGGCGTGTAGTGGCGCATCTCCTCGATGTTCCCGACGTAGGGGCGGATCTCCGCGAAGAAGTCGCGGAAGTGCTCCGACGTGCGGAACCCTTCCAGGTGCTCCTTCGTCGACGTCCAGGTGACGCGCAGGACGAAGTGCTCGAAGTCCTCCTCGCAGCGCGTGAGTTCATAGTCGACGCACTGCGGTGCCGCGGCCAGGGGCACGGCGGCCCGGGTGTACGCGGAGAGGAACTCCGCCGAGCGCTCGGACGGTATGCGGTAACGGATGTACTCGACGGAGTGAGCTGTCATGTGACATCGGCTTCCTCTGTGACGGATGGTGCCGGCACGCGTGCTCCCGCTCCCGCAGCACCTGCCGGACCGGGCCGAGCTTTCTCCTACTTTGTCGGACCCGGCCGGCGGTGTGGAGCCGGTTCGCCCTGCGCGTAGGGGCCCCGGTCCATATTCGTCGCCGCCGAAGTGATCACGTCCGCGAGCCGTGGGTACAAGGTCTGCGGGTACGAGATCTGCGCAGACGAGAACCGCGAGTGCACAAGGCTGGTGGGAAGGGAAGGCCCCGCATGAGAATCACCTCCAGGCCGTCCGGTCTCCTGGAGCGCGGGGCCTTCGGCCCCGCCGGCAAGCGCGACGGCGGGGTCGCCGTCCTCAGTTCCATACGGGCCGCGGACGCCGCCCATGACGCGGCGCACGCGATGCACGCCCGGTTCCGGCACGGCGTCTACTCCGTGGCCTGCACGACGTGCCACGCTCCCGCCGGATCGCTGTGCTTCGCCCGGCGCACGGTGCACACCGCGCGCAGGGAGCTGTACCGGCAGGGCCGGCGCGCCACCGGCCCGGCCCCCGCGCTCACCGCCTGAACCCCACCCCCACCTCCACCTTCACCTCTCCCCGCGGATCAGAGGCCTGTGTTGCCGACGATGCCCGTCGCATAACCTGGCGGCACAGAGGGAGATCCCGACGGAGGAGGGCCATGGTGCTCGGCAGGGGCACGCGGTTGTTCGCGGTCGTCATGACCGCGGTCTGCGCCATGCTCGTCGGCCCCAGCGCGCCGAGCGGTTCCCTCTTCATCAGGACGCTGCCGGTCGACGCCGCCGACGCCGTCGTACCGAACCGGGTCATGACGTGGAACATCTGCAACCCCTGCGACGACAGCAACGCGGACAGGGCGGCGGAGATCGCCACGTACGCGCCGCAGGTCATCGGCCTCCAGGAGGCATGCGTACGCGACGTGGAGCGGATTCGTGACTACCTGGAAGGCTTCTACGGACTGGTCTACCACGTCGAGTACGGGACGGTCCTGCGGAACTGGGGCCGCTGCGGGGGAGCCCCGTGGAGCCCCGGAGCCTTCGGCCAGGCGATCCTCTCCGCGGCCCCGATGACGGACCGCGTCGCCGTGGAGTACCCCGACGGCGGCTCCGAGGACCGTGGCTACCTGGCGGTCACCACGGAGGTCGGCGGCAAGCAGGTCCGGGTCTTCAACACGCACCTGGCCCAGCGGGCCCAGGAAGCGGTCCGGGCGGCCCAGACCGGCGTACTCGCCGCGCAGGTCGAGCGGCACAGCCGCGCGGTGGTTCTCGGCGACTTCAACGCCGTGCCGGACGCGCCCGAACTCGCCCCGATGTGGAAGCTCGCCACGGACACGGACCCCGAGTGCCGTCCGCCCGCCGCCACCTGCGAGCCGACCACCGACTGGCAGAGCAAGTTCGACTACGTCTTCCTGCGGGGCATCACCCCGCTCGAACACCGCGTGCGGCCCTCCTCGTACTCGGACCACCACATGGTCCACACCGACCTCGACGTGACCTGACGGCTGACCGGACGTGACCGCCCGTCCGCCGGTGAGGGGACCGCGTGGGAACTGATTCCCACGGACCTGTCACATCGTTCCGCCGGGCTCCGTCATCGCAGTGACAGTAACGCTGAAGCGATGAGGAGTTGTTGAGCATGAGCACGCGTACGATCACGGCAGAGGTCCCGATGGTTCCGCGGATGACGGAGGACCCGGCGCGGCTCGTGCCGGAACTGGCGGACGTGTCGGCGGCGTTGTTCAAGGTGGTGGGCAACGGTTCGGTGCCGCGGCCCACGATCAGCCTGGTGCAGCTTCGCGCGGGGCAGATCGTCGGCAGCACGTACCTGACCGTTCTGCACACCGGATTCCTGCGCAAGGCCGGGCAGTCGGAGGAGCGGATCACCTCGGTGGCTTCCTGGCAGACCTCGCCCTACTTCACCGGTGCGGAGCGCGCCGCGCTGGCCCTGGTGGAGGCGGTGCTGCAGGCGCCTTCGCACGGTGAGCGGGTGTCCGACGAGCTGTACGCCCAGGCGGCCGAGCACTACGACGCCAAGGCGCTCACCACGTTGATGTTCGCGATCGGCCAGGTCAACTTCTTCATCGCCGTCGCCCTCATCGCCAAGCCCGTACCGGGCCGTTCGTTCACCGACCCCTGGAACTAGGATCTGTCGCAGGCCCTGCGGCCAGTCGGCCACGCCGTAGCCGGTGACGGACAGGAACGCGGCATGGGGCGCCCCGTGGAAGCCCAGACTCTCCGCGCCGTAGGCCGCGCGAGCCGGGTGGTCGCCGGGGAGAACGCGCTGCCCACCGCGGTCTGACCGGCCCTACCGGGTTGCGCGGCAGGCCCTGGCCGCCGTCGGGGCAGGGGCGCCGTCACCGACGGCGCCCCCGTCACGCGGTGACCGACGCGATGAACGCGGAGAGGTTCGCCACGGTCCGCTCGTTCTGCTCCTCCAAGGTGAGCGACTCGTGGAACCGCCCGCCTATCCCCGCGTCCTTCTTGCCCCGCACGTACAGGGAGCAGGCGAGGTCGCTGCACATGTAGGCGCCCACGGAGTTGCCCTGCTGCCCGGCCTTGCCCGCTTTCGGGGCGACCATCAGCGACACGCCGCCCGTGTGACTGGTCATGCACAGAGTGCACATGCTGCGCCGCGTGTGGGACACCCCCGAGCCGGGGCAGCGCATCGCCAGGGCTACGGGGCGGCCCTCCAGCTCTGTGGCGAGGTAGGCCCGGCCGGGGGACTGGGGGTCCCGCCAGCCCAGGAAGTCCAGGTCGTCCCAGGGCCGCTCGGCCAGGTCGCGGGGGACGGACAGGCGCTTCGCCTCGCCCTTGGTGCAGTTCACGAACGCGGTACGGATCTCTTGCTCGGTCAACGGTCTCATGAGCGGTAGGCTAAGTTTCCTAAAACCGTTAGGCAAACGATTAAAGCTTGTCGTGGGATGGGGCGAAGGTTATGGCTAGAGCAGGGCTGACTCCGGAGCGCCTGACCCGGGCGGGGGCGGAACTGGCCGACGAGGTCGGTTTCGACCAGGTCACCGTCTCGGCGCTCGCCCGGCGGTTCGACGTCAAGGTCGCGAGCCTGTACTCGCACCTGAGGAACTCCCAGGACCTCAGGACGAGGATCGCCCTGTTCGCGCTGGAGGAGCTGGCGGACCGGGTCGCCGAGGCCGTGGCCGGGCGCGCAGGGAAGGACGCGCTGACCGCCTTCGCCGACGCCTACCGCGACTACGCGCGGGAGCACCCCGGCCGCTATGACGCGGCCCGCCTCAGGCTCGACCCCGAGACGGCCGCCGCCGGCGCCGGGGTGCGGCACTCCCAGATGACGCGGGCGATCCTGCGCGGCTACGACCTGACGGAGCCGGACCAGACACACGCGGTCCGGATGCTGGGCGCCATGTTCCACGGCTACGTCAGCCTGGAGATGGCCGGGAGCTTCAGCCACACCGCCGTCGACTCGCAGGAGTCGTGGATGTGGGTCCTCGACTCCCTCGACGCTCTGCTGCACAACCCCCGCCGGGTCACGCCGTGAGGAGCGGGCCACCAGGGCCTCCGGCCGACGGCCCGCCCGCCCCCCCCCGGCCGACGAGCTGACACAGGGCATGACCAGGCAAGCAAGGCAGGACCAGGCCGGCAAGGCAGGACCAGGCCGGCAGGGCAGGGCAAGACATGACCGGGCAAGCAAGGCAAGGCGCTACCAGGCAGGACAAGGCAAGGCGAGGCACTGAGCGATGAGCACTGATCACGGCTGGGGCACCACCCCTGTCACCACCCCCGTCACCCCCGACCTCCTGCGAGGCTTCCTAGATCTGGAACCGACCGCGCACGGCCTGCTCCCGCACCGCCTTCCCGCCCGGGCCCGGCGCCAGATCCCCGACGACCAGCTCGCCGTGGCCGAGGCGCAGCCCTCCGGCGTACGCCTGGCATTCCGCACCCGCGCCACGACCGTCGAGCTGGACACCCTGCCCACCAAGCGGACCTACCGCGGCTTCCCGCCCCCGGCGGACGGCGTCTACGACCTGCTGGTCGACGGCCGCCTCACCGCGCAGGCCACGGTGACCGGCGGCAATCTCCGTACGGTCACCGACATGGTCACCCAGTCCGCCGAGCTGAGGGAGGGGCCTCCCGGCACCGCCCGGTTCGCCGGTCTGCCCGCGGGTGACAAGGACATCGAGATCTGGCTCCCGCACACGGAGATCACCGAGCTGATCACCCTGCGCACCGATGCGCCGATCGAGCCGGCGCCGGACAGGGGGCGCAGGGTGTGGCTGCACCACGGCAGCTCCATCAGCCATGGTTCGAACGCCGCCCACCCCACCGCCGTCTGGCCCGCCCTGGCGGCGGCCCGGGGCGACGTGGAGCTGGTCAACCTCGGGTTCGGCGGCAGCGCGCTGCTCGACCCGTTCACCGCCCGTGCCATGCGGGACACCCCGGCGGACCTGATCAGCGTCAAGATCGGCATCAATGTCGTGAACGCCGACGTCATGCGGTTGCGCGCCTTCGGCCCCGCCGTCCACGGCTTCCTCGACACCATCCGCGAAGGCCACCCGACGGCACCCCTGCTGGTCGTGTCCCCCGTCCTGTGCCCGGTCCAGGAGGACACCCCCGGCCCCCTCATGCCCGACTTCGACGGCGGGACCCTGCGGTTCAAGGCCACGGGTGACCCGGCCGAACGGGCCGCCGGGCGTCTGACCCTGAACGTCATCCGCGACGAACTCGCCCGGATCGTCGGACAGCGGTCGGCCGACGACCCCCACCTGCACTACCTCGACGGCCGGGAACTCTACGGCGAGAGCGACTACGCCGAGTTCCCGCTGCCGGACGCGATCCACCCCGACCCCGCGGGGCACCGCCGTATCGGGGAGAACTTCGCACGGCTCGCGTTCGGCGAGGGCGGCCCCTTCGCCACCGCGTCACCCGGGCGGGCTGACGCGTAAGCAACACCGCCCGCACTCGCTCCGGTTACGGGCTGAGCCCCGGACGCATGGCGTGCCGGGGCTCAGAGGGCATGCGGCGGGGGGTGGGGTACGGGGATCAGTACGGGCCGTTCACGTTGTCGATGGAGCCGTACCGGTCGGCCGCGTAGTTGCAGGCGGCGGTGATGTTGGCGACCGGGTCGTAGCTGTCCAGCGAGGTGCCGGGCACGTGGTAGGCGGCGAAGGTGGGCGCGATGACCTGCAGCAGACCCTTGGAGGGGGTGCCGGCGACGGCGTTGGAGTCCCAGTTGTTAATGGCCATCGGGTTGCCGGAGGACTCACGCATCACGTTGCGGTGGATGCCCTCGTAGGTGCCGGGGATGCCGTGCTGGGCCATGATGTCGAGCGACTCCTTGATCCAGCCGTCGAGATCGTTGGTGTAGGTCTTCTCCGCCGGGGCGGCGGCGGGCTCGGCGGCCGCGCTGTCGCGCTCGGAACGGTCCGCCCGCTCGGCGGCCGGCCTGGGTTCGGCCGCGTCCTTCTCGCCGAGGGTGAGCTTCAGGCCGGGGTGGATGAGGCCCGGGTCGCCACCGAGGACGTCGCGGTTGTTCTCGTACAGGCTCTCCCAGCCGCCGCTCACGGAGTGCTCCTGAGCGATCGTGGCGAGCGAGTCACCCGCGGCGACGACATAGGTCGCCGGGGCCGCGGCGGGCTCGGTGACCGCACCGGCCGGCGCCGCGTTGGCGGCGGTCGCACCGAGCACGGGGAGTACGAGAACGGCCCCGCCCGTCCCCGCGAGGGCGATGCCCCGGTGGAGCGCGCTGAACTTGGGGCGGCGGTGCTTTCCCTTTGCGGGCATGACGAAATTCCTCTCCGTCGCCTGCGAGGTGAGCTGTCGGGTTCGGACGGGAGATGTCCGGCCGCACTGTGCGCGCGACTTCACCCCGAGCCGTTCCGTAATCCGGACCGGCGGCTTACCTGGGTCCCCCGCTCCTGCCATGCGTAAGTGAGTGAGTGGGTGGGAGGGTTTCCGGACAGCGGCAGGATTCGGCGTTCCATCCGGATTGACGGTGACGTTAGGCGAGAAAGGCCCGAAGGAACAAGTCCCGAATTCACCCGGAGAAAGCGCGGGATCGGTTTCTGATGATCAGAAAGCGGGCCCTTCCTTGATCGATAGACCCAACTTTCTTTGCCTGGAACGGGAAATCCGCTCGGGCGTTTTGAGCCGCACGATGGGCGGCGTGACTCATTTCACTCAGGAGTACGCGGCGGGGTGGGGGCTATCTGCATAAATTGGTCATACCGGGCGGATCGGGGGCGTGCGTTCGCCCGGGAGTGCCTTCTGTGAGTGGCTGACCAGTCGGGCCGACGGCGCGGTTCGGCCGCTGGCGGCCGGCTTCGGACTTCCGGCTTCCGGCTTCCGGCTTCTGGCGTTCGTGGGACGAGCCATGGGTTTCCGGGCTCGAAATGCTCGGCGCCCGGGGCGAGTTGAGGACGTCGCGCGTCACCACGCCGAATTGCTGTCGAATTCCGACAGGATGTCAGCCGGGTTCTGTTGACTGCCTAATGCGGTGAGTAAAAGGTGGAAAGCGGATTACCCGTGGCGCCGAACTGCCGGCTCCAGCCGCACCTACTGCCCCCGCTGTCCCGCTTTCCACCGCTCCCCGGTGATCTCGTACCGCACGCCTCCGAACTCGGAACCCTCGACCGCCTCCATGTCAGGAGGAGTGGGGATGGCGGCAGCGAACTCCATGTCCAGCTTCTCCATGACGTTGCGCGAGCCGTGGTTCACGGACATCGTCGCGGCCCGGACCACGCGCACGCCGAGTCGCGTGAACGCCTTGTCCAGCAAGGCCCGCGAGCCCTCGGTGGCGTAGCCCCTGCCCCACGCCGCCTGCCGCAGCCGGTAGCCCAGTTCGACCTCGTCGAGCGGGCCGTCCGGCTCGGGACGCAGATGGAACCAGCCGATGAAAGCGCCGCCGTCCCTCTCGTGCGCGGCGAAGAGCCCGAGGTCGCCGTCCCACTTCTCGTAGCCGGCCAGGATGTTCGGCAGATGGCGCTCGCGGACGGTCTCCGGCGCGGTCGGTTCGCCGCCGCTCAGGTAGCGCATCACCGCCGGGTCACTGTCCAGTTCGATCAGCAGCTCCGCGTCATCGACGGTGAAGTGCCGCAGGGCCAAGCGCTCGGTCGTCAGATAGGTGTCCACGAGTCGATCTTGCACGCAGTGGAGCGGGCGGCCCAACGGTTTTTCCCGCGCCTCCGCCCGAACCGCCTCCGCCCGAACCGGCTCCGCCCGAACCGGCTCCGCCCGAACCGGCTCCGCCCGAACCGCCTCCGCCCGAACTGTCTCCGCCCGAACTGCCTTTGTCCGCGCCGCGTTCGCCCGACCGCGAACTGCTCGGAACTCGGCGCGCATCCGGCACGACTACTGCAGTGCCAGGCACTCACGCAGAACCACCACCAGTCCGCGCCCACCCGCTCCACCGCTTTCATCGCCCTCATCGCCCCGAAAGGTACGTGAAACAACGGTGCGTCCAAGACCCACTGCTGCCGTGCTCGCCGCAGCCCTCACCTTCCTCGTCGGCGGCCTGTCCGGTTGTGCCTCCCCGTCGTCGACGTCCTCCGCGTCCGCCTCCGACCGGCCGGGCAAGGCAGGCGACGACTCCACGGGAGACGGGACCTCGGCGGCCTGCCCCGCCACGGCCGATGTCGCCGAAGTCCCGAAGCGGGTGGTCACCCTGGACGCGGGAGCCGCCGCGTTCCTGATCGCGCTCGGCCTCGGGGACCGGATCGTCGGGACGGCGGGGCCCGAGTTCAAGGACGACTTCTCCGGCGCGATGCGGAAGGAACTCGACGCCCTGCCCGTGCTGAGCGGCAAGGTGGCCAACAAGGAGTCGGTGATCGCGGCGAAGCCCGATCTGGTGACCGGCATCTCCCGGTACGAGCTCGGCTCCTTCGACGGAACCCCCACCCAGAAGCAGCTCAAGGAGAACGGCATCGCGGCGATGGTCGCCTGTGACACGGCCAAGGGCCGGTCCACGAACATCGACGCCACCTACCGCTACATCACCCACCTCGCCGAGGTCTTCCACGTACAGGACAAGGGCAAGGCACTCATCGCCGACATGAAGCGCGAGGTCGCGGACCTGACGGCGTCCGCGGGGAAGAGGGCGGACGCGGTCCCGGTACTGAGTCTGTCGGCGGCGCCGGCCGGTGGTGCGGGCATCAACACCAGCGGAGGGTCGAGTCACGCGAACGGCGTGATCACGCTGGCCGGGGGACGGAACGTCGCAGCCTCCACCCCCGGTGACTTCGCCACGCTGTCGGCCGAGGAGGCGAGCCGGAGCAACCCGAAGGTCATCCTGGCCGTGACCGGGTTCTCCCGGCAGTCCGGCCGTCGACTCGTCGACGCGATCAAAGCCAGCCCGCTGCTCGCGGACACGGACGCGGTCAAGAACGACCGCGTGGTCGCCATCCCGCAGAGCATCCTCCTGTCGCCCAGCGTGCTCGGCGCCCGAGCGGTGCGCACCGTGGCCGAAGCCGTGGAGGACGCCTCATGACCAGGCAGTCGCGAGAAGTGGGCGTACGAGGATCGGGTGTACGCGGACCGGGCGTACACGGACCGGACGTACGCAAGTCAGGCGTGCCCGGAGCAGGGGTATGCGCGTCCGACGCGCCGCCGCTTCCGCCGGAACACCACGCCGCGGCCCCCGCCGACATCCCCGCCGAACTCCCCGGCGGAACCCCTCGCGCACTCCCCGGCGCCGACCCGCTCCCACCACCCCCCGTCCGGCCGGAGAACCGGCGCCGTGCCTCGGGGCTGCTCGGGAACGTGCCCACCGCCGTGGTGGTCGCCGCGCTGCTGGCGGTCATCGCGGTGGCCGCGGTGCTCGCGGTCGGCGTCGGCGCCGTCGTCATCCCACCGGGCCAGGTCCTCTCGGCGGTCGGACGAGGGATCGACGGTGCCGCCACCACCGGGGACGACTTCATCATCTGGCGGCTGCGCGTGCCGCGGGTCCTCGAAGCCCTGCTGGTGGGCGCGGGGCTCGCGGTGGCGGGCGTGCTCGTACAAGTACTGGTGGGCAATCCGATCGCGGACCCGTTCACCCTGGGGCTGTCCTCGGGAGCGTCGCTCGGCGCCGTCACCGTCATCACCACGCTCGGCATCGGTACCGCCGCGGGGCTGACGCTGCCCCTCGGTGCCTTCACCGGCGCCGCCGCGGCCGGCGCGGTGGTGTTCCTGTGCGCGACCTCCCTGGCGGGTCTCTCCGCCTCCCGGCTGGTGATGGTGGGCATCGCGGTCGGTCACCTGCTCTCCGGCGTCACGTCCTTCCTCATCCTGCGCACCGGCGACGCCGAGGCCACCCAGCAGGTCATGTACTGGCTGCTCGGCAGCCTGTCCGGTGCGAACTGGGAACTCCTGCGCATCGCCACCGTGCCCGTCGCCGCCACGCTCGCGATGCTGCCGTTCCTCGTACGCCGCCTCGACCTGCTCGCGCTCGGCGACACCACGGCGGCGGCGCTCGGCATCCACCCCGGCCGCACCCGCATCGGGATCTTCGTGGTGGCCGCCGTGCTCACGGGCACCGTGGTCGCGATCTCCGGCACCATCGGCTTCGTCGGGCTAGTCGTCCCCAACTTCGCCCGGATGCTGGTGGGCGGGCTGCACAGCAGAATCCTGCCCGTCGCGCTGCTCCTGGGCGCGCTGTTGATGCTGCTCGCCGACACCGGGGCCCGCATGCTGCTCGCTCCCACCGAGCTTCCGGTGGGCATCCTGACGGCCGCGATCGGCGTACCGGCGTTCGTCCTCGTCGTACGCCGTGCGGGGAGGACCCGATGACCGGCACCAGCGCCGTGACCGCCTTGACCGTCCGCGGACTCACCGCCCAGCTGGGCCGGACCCCCGTGCTGCACGGGATCGACGCCGACATCCCCGCCGGCGGGCTCACCGCGCTCGTGGGTCCCAACGGCAGCGGGAAGTCCACTCTGCTCGGCTCCCTCACCGGCGCCGCCGCCCGGCGCACCGGCCAGGTGCTCATCGGGGACGACGACGTCCTGCGCATGCGGCCGCGCGAGCGCGCACGCCGTATCGGCGTGCTCCCCCAGGAGGCGGGCATCGCGCCGGAACTCACCGCCGCCGAACTGGTGGAACTGGGCCTCACCGCGACCAGGCGGCGACGGTGGGCACAGGACGCCGGCCAGGAGACCCGGGGCACCGTCGACCGCGCGCTGCACCGTGCCGGGGCCCTGCCGCTCGCCGAACGCATGGTGCACACCCTGTCGGGCGGTGAACGCCAACGGGTGCTGCTGGCCCGCGCGTTGGTCGCCGACCCCGAGATCCTCGTACTCGACGAGCCGACGAACCACCTGGACCTCGCCCACCAGTTCGACGTCCTCGACCTCGCGGTCAGCGGCGACCACACCGTCATCGCCGCCCTGCACTCCCTTGACCTCGCCTTGCAGTACGCCCGGCACGTCATCGTGCTGCGCGACGGCAGGGTGGCCGCCGAGGGGCGGCCGGACCTGGTGCTTTCCGAACAGTTGGTGAGGGAGGTGTTCCGGGTCGACGGACGGGTCGTGGCGGGTCGGCCCGACGCCCGCGACCATTTCCTCGTCTCACCACTGCTTCCTCGTCGCACCACTGCGCTGCCGGTCCCACCACCCCGCTGACGGTGACGGTGCCACCACCGCGCCGACGGTGACGGTGCCACCACCGCGCGGACGGAGATCCGACCCGTTACGGCGTCGGCTCGGCGTCGTTGCTCCGGATGACATGAACAGCGCACTTCTCGTGATGGACGTCCAGCGTGCCATCGTGGACATCGCCGATGACGGCTCCGGATACCTGCCGCGCCTGCGCAGGGCGATCGACGGGGCCAGGACGGCCGGCATCCCCGTGATCTACGTGGTCATCGCGCTGCGGCCGGGCTTCCCCGAAGTCGGCACGCGCAACAAGCCGCTCGCCGCGATCGCACGGGCCGGTCTCTACGTCGAGGGCGCCCCCGGCACCGACATCCACCCCGAGGTCGCGCCCCTGCCGGGCGAGGTGGTGGTCACCAAGCGGCGGGCGAGCGCGTTCTCCGGCAGCGATCTCGACGTGGTGCTGCGGGCCCGCGGTGTCGAAAGCCTCGTACTCACCGGGATCGCCACCAGCGCCGTGGTGCTCTCCACCCTGTGCGGGGCGAACGACCTGGACTTCGGGCTGACCGTCCTCTCCGACGCCTGCCTCGACCCCGATCCGGAGGTGCACCGGGTCCTCGTCCAGCGGCTGTTCCCGCAGTGGGCGGACGTCGTCACCGTGGACGACTGGGTGACGGCCCTGACGAACGCCCGGCAGCACCGGCCGGCCACCGCGACACGAGCGACGAGCTGACCGGACGGACGGCGGAAACGACAAAGGCAAGGAGATCGCCCGCTCTCCTTGCCGTACTCAACTTATAGCGCACAGGGGGGCTTGCGGCAAGGCCCCCGTGGTGGCGCAGAATCCTCCGCCGAGGCCGCAACCTGCGGAGATGAGGGCACGATGGAGCACGGACGCGTCGGGAGCGTGGCAGTGAGCGAGCAGTACGTGGTGGGTCTGCGGGAGACCGACGACACGCAGGTGGCGGTGGTCGGCGGCAAGGGCGCGCACCTGGGTGAGCTGTCGCGCGTCGAGGGCGTCCGGGTGCCGGACGGCTTCTGTGTGACCACGGAGGCGTTCCGGCGGGTCATGGCGGACGCGCCGTCCGTCGACGAGCGCCTGGAGCGGTTGTCGCGGCTGCACCCGGACGACCGGGAGGCGATCCGCGCCGTCAGCGAGGACATCCGCCGGATCATCGAGGAGACCGCGGTCCCGGACGACATCGCGGCGGCGATCGCGGGTGCGCTCGCGCGGGCCGGTGAGGAGGGCGCCTACGCCGTCCGGTCCAGCGCGACGGCGGAGGACCTGCCGACGGCCTCCTTCGCGGGCCAGCAGGACACGTATCTGAACGTCATCGGACAGGCGGCGGTCCTGCGGCACGTCAGCCGGTGCTGGGCGTCCCTCTTCACCGAGCGGGCGGTGACCTACCGGCGGCGCAACGGCATCGACCACCGCACCGTCAGCATGGCCGTGGTCGTGCAGCGGATGGTCGTCCCGCACGCCGCGGGCATCCTGTTCACGGCCGACCCCGTTACGGGCGACCGGAGGACCGCCACCGTCGACGCCGGGTTCGGCCTCGGCGAGGCCCTGGTCTCCGGCCTGGTGAACCCGGACGTCTTCACGGTGCGGGACGGCGACATCGTCTCCAGGAAGATCGCCGCCAAACAGCGTGCCCTGTACGCCCTGCCCGCGGGCGGTACACGGGAGGTGGCCGTCGACGCGGGGCGGCAGGAGCAGCCGGCGCTGACGGACGCTCAGGTCGTGGAGCTGGTGCGGCTGGGGCGCGGGATCGAGGCGCACTTCGGCGCCCCGCAGGACATCGAATGGTGCCTGGCCGAGGACGGCACCGGATTCCGGATCGTGCAGAGCCGGCCGATCACGACGCTGTTCCCCGTCCCCGAGGCGGACGACGACGAGAACCACGTCTACGTCTCCGTCGGCCACCAGCAGATGATGACCGACCCCATGAAGCCCCTGGGGCTCTCCATGTGGCAGCTGACGGCGATGGTGCCGATGCACGCGGCGGGCGGCAGGCTGTTCGTCGACATCACCCCGCGCCTGGCCGTGCCCGCGAACCGCGCGGGCCTCCTGGACGTCATGGAGAAGGGTGATCCGCTGATCAGGGACGCCCTGGAGGCCGTCCTCGACCGCGGCGACTTCGTCCCGACGCTCCCGGAGCCGGACCCGGGCCCCGGCGAGGAACCGGCCGCCGACGCACCCGCGGCCACCGCGCCCGCCGGCGCCCCGCCCGCCCCGATCGCGAACGACCCCGCCATCGTCACCGGACTCGTCGAGCGCAGCCGGGCGTCGCTCGCCGCCCTGCGGCGCGACATCGCCACGAAGACCGGACCCGCGCTGTTCGACTACCTCATCGAGGCCTTCGACGAGCACAAGCGAGTCCTCCGCGATCCGCTGAACATGCAGGCGATCATGGCGGGGATGGAGGCCACGTGGTGGCTCAACGACAACCTCCACCAGTGGCTGGGGGAGAAGAACGCGGCCGACACGCTCACCCTCTCCGCCCCCGGCAACATCACCTCGGAGATGGGCCTCGCGCTGCTCGACGTCGCCGACGCGATCCGCCCGCACCCGGAGGTGGTCGCCTTCCTGCAGAACGTCCGGGACGAGGACTACCTGGACGAACTGGCGAAGCTCCCGGGCGGCGCCGAGGCGCGTGACGCCATCGAGTCCTACCTCGACCAGTACGGCATGCGCTGCGTCGGCGAGATCGACATCACCAGGCCGCGCTGGAGCGAACGCCCCGCCGCGCTCGTGCCCGTGATCCTCGACAACATCAGGAACTTCGGTCCCGGCGCCGCGGCACGCCGCTTCGAGGAGGGGCGGCAGCGGGCCCGCGAGAAGGAGCAGGAGGTCCTGGCGCGCCTGCGGGACCTGCCGGACGGCGAGCGCAAGGCCGCGGAGACCCAGTGGATGATCGAGCGGGTCCGCACCTTCATCGGATACCGGGAGTACCCGAAGTACAACATCGTCTGCCGCACCTTCGTCTACAAGCAGGCGCTGCTGGCCGAGGCCGAACGCCTCGTACGGGCCGGTGTGCTCGCCGAGAAGGAGGACATCTACTACCTCACCTTCCCCGAACTCCACGAGACCGTACGCTCGCAGCGGGTGGACCGGCGGCTCGTCCGGGAACGCGAGGAAGCCTTCCGCTCGTACGGGGCGCTGACCCCGCCCCGGGTGCTCACCTCCGACGGAGAGGCCCTCACGGGGTCGTACCGGCGCGAGGGCGTGCCGGACGGTGCCCTGGTCGGACTCGCCGTCTCCGCCGGGACGGTCGAGGGGCGGGCCCGCGTCATCCACGACATGGCGGAGGCCGATCTGGAGGCGGGCGACATCCTCGTCACGGCCTTCACCGACCCCAGCTGGTCACCCCTGTTCGTGGCGGTCAAGGGACTGGTGACGGAGGTGGGCGGCCTGATGACCCACGGCGCGGTGATCGCCAGGGAGTACGGTCTGCCCGCCGTGGTGGGCGTGGACCGGGCCACCCGCCGCATCCGGGACGGACAGCGCATCCGGGTGCACGGATCGGACGGGTACGTCGAGATCCTGTCGTGACGCGGGTCCTGCCGCGGGAGGGGGCGGCACGTTCAGCGCGAGGGGCCGGCGGGCCGGGCCGGGGACGCCAGCCGGGCCGCCATGTGCTGCTCCTCGGCCGTCCGCCGCTGGTCGCGGTAGAGGTCGCGCGCGTTCGTCCACGCCTTGCGGGCGCCGTGCGGGTCGTCACGCTCGGCGCGGACGTCCCCGAGCCTCGCCCACGTGTCGGCCTCGCGGTTGGCGTTGCCGATGGCCTGGAAGTGCCTGAGAGCCTGTTCGTAGGCGTGCAGGGCGCGTTCGGTCCTGCCGGTGCGCCACATGATGTGGGCCAGGGTGTCCCAGGTGGCGGCCTGACCCTCCCCGTCCCGGTGGTGCTTGAGCAGCGGCAGCGCCTTCAGGCAGTGCTCCTCGCCGCTCGCGTAGCGCCCCAGTCGGGCCAGCGCCCACCCCGTGCCGTTGAGGGTGTTGGCCTCGCCGACCTGGTCGCCGAGGCGCCGGTAGCCGTCGAGCGCTTCCGCGAAGTGGGGGAGTGAACTCTCGTGTGCGTCCCTGCGGACGTGCACCTCGGCGAGCGCGTGGTGGGTGCGGGTGAGTCCGGCGGGATCGTCCTGGGAGGCGAAGCGCGACAGGGCCTCCTCCAGATGCGGCAGCGCGTCCTCGTACCGCCCGGCCTGGGCCAGCGCGACCGCGAGACGCAGGCGGGTGTGGGCCGCCAGGCGCGGGTCGTCGAGGGCCGCCGCCGCGTCGAGTGCCGCGAACCAGGCCTCGATGCTCTCCGTGAACAGCCCGCGCCGCCAGCGGAACGTGTGCAGGGACCACGTCAGCCGGCACACCTCGGCGTGCCACTGGCGGCGCCGTGCGTACGCGGTGATCTCCCGCAGGCACGGGTACTCCGCCTCGAACCAGGCCAGGGCGCTCTCGGCGTCGTCGAAGCCCAGGGGTTCGGCCTCCGGCCGGTGCGCGGGGAGCGGGTCGTCGGCGGCGCGGTGGGGGTCCAGGGCCTGGTGGGCCGCGTGGGCGTTGCTGACGTAGAAGTCGGCCAGGCGGCGCACCGGCCGGTCGCGTGACTCGGCGGGCAGCGCCGCCGCCTGCTCCTCCGCGTACAGCCTGACCAGGTCGTGCATGTGGTGGCGCCCGGGGCGGTGCCGGCGCACCAGGCAGGCCTCTTCGAGGACGCGCAGGACCCGGCGTGCCTGGACCGGTGGGAGGTCGAGGAGGCGGGCGAGCGCCAGGAGGTCGAGGTCCAGGTGCGGTGCAAGACCCAGCAGGCGGAAGGCCCGCGCGGCCTCCGGTTCCAGGGCCTGGTGGGAGGAGGCGAACAGTATGCGCAGGTTGGTGGAGACCTCGCCCGCGTCCAGGGCGTCGAGGCGCGTGTGGGGGTCCCGCAGCTCCCGGGCGAGCTGGTGCAGCGCCGTGGCGGGAAGACCGACCGCGTGCGCGGCCGCGATGTCGAGGGCGAGCGGCAGCCCCGCGCACGAGCGGACGATGTCGCGCAGCGCGGGTTCGCCCTCGGTACGAGCGCTGCCGACGCGCCGCGCGAAGAGCCGGGCCGACTCCGCGTCGGGCAGCACCGCCAGGTCCACCGAACCGGCGCCCCACCGCACCTTCAGGGCGCTCAGCCGGTTCCTGCTGGTGACCAGGGTCAGGCAGCCGGGCGTCGCGGGCAGCAGCGGCAGGACCTGGTCGCTGTCCCTGGCGTTGTCGAGCAGGACGAGCATCCGGCGCTCGGCCATGAGGGTGCGGTAGAGGGCGGCGCGCCCCTCGGTGTCCGGTGGGATCTCCCGGTCGACGGCGCCGAGCGCCACGAGGAACGCGTGCAGCACGTCACCGGGGGAGGTGGGTGGTGTGCGCGGGCTGAAGCCGTGCAGTTGGGCGTAGAGCTGGCCGTCGGGGAACGCGTCGAGGTGCGCGTGGGCCCACTGGAGGGCGAGCCACGTCTTGCCCACCCCGCCCATGCCGCCGATGACGGAGACGGCCGGCGCGTCGTGGCCGGTGCCCGCGTCGGTGTGCCGGTCGAGCAGGGCCAGCGTGTCGTCGCGTCCGATGAAACCCGTGGGACGCGCGGGCAGTTGGCGCGGGACGCGGGCGGGCGGCCGGGTGGCCGCGGGTGGTGCCGGGGCGGGTGGTGCGGCGGGGGAGTGCAGCAGGTCCTCGGACGAGACCAGCATCCGCTGGTGCAGTTCCTGGAGCCGGGGCCCGGGGTCGACGCCCAGCGCCTCGGCGAGCCGCCCGCGCAGTTCCTCGTAGGCGGTGAGGGCGGCGGCGTGCCGGCCGCCGCGGTACAGGGCCAGGATGTGCTGGTGGGCCACGCGCTCGTCCAGGGGGTGCTCGGCGGCGAGTGCCGTCAGCGCGGGCACGAGATCGGCGTGGCGGCCCTCGTCGAGCAGCAGCTCATGGTGTTCGAGCCGTACCCGCAGGTGCTCGGCCTCCAGGGAGACCCGGTAGGCGTCCAGCCAGTCGGAGGTGAGCCCGGCGAACGGCCGGCCCCGCCACAGGGCGAGCGCCTCCTCGTACGACCGCTTCGCCTCATCGGCGCCCGCGCCACGCGCCCGCTCGGCCAGCGAACGGAACCGTGCCAGGTCCACGAGTCCTTCGTCGGCCCGGAGCGTGTACCCGGCGGAGGAGCGCACGATGTCCCACTCCTCCGGGTGCGGCAAGGCCGCCCGCAGGGCCCGCAGCCGGGAGATGTAGCTGTAGAGCGTGGCGGAGGCGCGAGGTGGGGGCGCCGTGCCCCAGACCCGGTCGATCAGGGTGTCGAGGGACACGGGCCGGTTGACGTCGACCATCAGCAGCGCGAGGACGCAGCGCTGGCGCGGGGGTCCGGGGACGGTGTCCGATCCGCCGGAGCGGACGACCACATCGCCCAGGAGCGCGAACCGGATGCTCATGCGGCTCCTTCTCGTGTCCTTGCAAGAAAATAGCAAGGTGGCTGCAGGACACCTACGGCAGTCTCGTCCCAAGGGCGTACCGACGGAGGGTGCGTGGGCGCGGGTGACCGCTGACCCACCGCACGCTCCGTGCCTCCCCGTCGGCGCGCCGGCTCTTCACCCACGGGGGTGGTGGAGAGCCGGCGTGCCGGCCCCGCCGACGCGGCGCGTCACGCACCGGCCGAACCGATCGCGATCCCGGCCCCGCCGCCGGATGCGGGTCCGGTCCCGGCCGGGAAGGGGCAGCCGAGCGGAAGGACGCGCTCACTCAGGCAGCCCGTGAGGCGGGTGTCGGTCAGGGAGACGTCCGCGAACCACTCGGCGGCCGTCAACTGCTCGACCAGGGCGCCGAGGTCACTCGCGTCGACGGCGCACAGCGCGGCCACGGCATCCGGGTCCAGGCCCCCGCCGAGAGCGCCGAGCCGGCCGTCGGCGCTGCTGTGGGCGGCACAGACGAGCGCGAGCAGCCGCGCGGCCGCGGGCAGCCTCTTCTTGCGCAGCTTGCGTTCGCCCACGGTCTTCTGCGCCCACCCGGACAGCTTGGCCCGCGTCGTCCTGCCCAGGCCGAGCACTCCGCTGACGCCGTCGGGCGCGAGAAGCGAGTCCACGCGGACATGGGTGGGGTTGTCGGAGCCGGAGGCCAGCAGATCGGCCACGGTCCCCGGCAGCCGCAGCCAGCCCGCGTCGACGAGGCTCCGGAGGACCTGTTCCGCATCGGTCAGGGGCCAGCCCTTGAGATCGAGGCCGGTGACGTTGCCGCTGCCGCCGCACGCGGAACGCAGGGTCAGCATCAGCACCACCAGACGCGCCTCCGGCCCCGGCACCGGCGCGTGGTCACGGACGTGGGCCAGGACGGCACGCGCGTGCTCCCACTGGTTGGGCCCGGTCAGCAGCCGCGTGACGCCCTCGGCGCCCTCACCGGTACGCTGCGCGTGCTGGGCGAGGGCGGTGGCCGCGGCCTGTTCGGCACGCCGCGCCTCGGCACGCAGGCTCGCGTCACCCGTCACCTCGGCCCACGTGGTGAAGGCGAGCGCCTTGCGTTCGTGCAGCCCGGCCAGCCGGGCCAGGTCGGGTTCGGCGGTGCTCTGGTAGGCCCGGAAGGCGTCGCCGAGTTCGATGAGCTCATCGCGCAGGACGGTTGGCTGGAGATCGTGCGGCACATGGCGTTGCGCGATCTTCCCCGACCGCTTCGCCCTGCGGGGCTTGGCCACGGCCGCGCGCGGCGCGGGCAACCGGTCGGCGCCGGCCGGAGCACCGCCGGCGGAGACGGCGTCCGGCGAGGGTGCGGAGAAGAGCGGGACCCCGGCTCCGACTCCCGGGACACCGGCGGACACGGGGGCGTCGTCGACGGCGGCGGCCGGGGCCGCCTCGGGGGCGGTGGCCACCACGCGGGCGGCGGGGTGGGCCGCCGCGCAGCGCGCGCAGCACTCCCACGCCCGCCACCAGCGCCCCATGGGGTCGGTGAGCACGGCGAGCACGACCGCGCCGCCGCACCGCCAGGCCGGTCCCGCGGAGCCGCGGCCCGCGCTCTCGGCGTGGCCCTGGCACCCATCGGCACGGCAGGCACACGCCGCCTCGCCGCGGGGCCCGCCGGCGGCCCGCAGGTGCGCCCTCAGATGCGCGGCGGCGAAGGCCCGCCCCTGGGCGGCCGAGCCCAGGCGCTGCGGGGTGCAGGCCGCCCGGCTGCAGTCCACCTTCACCGCCGTCAGACCGCGCCCCGCGGCATCCAGACGGACCGTCCACACCCGCGCCGCCACCTGCTCGCCCGCCGCATGTGCCTCTGCCATGAACTGCCCCTTCCCGCTTCACCGAGGGCCCGGCTCCGCTGGCCCTCATCATCTGCCACCGGCGGCCACGGATCGCGCAATGGACGCGGGCCACGCCGCGTCCCGGGGCGCGAATGGCTGGTCAGCGCATGCCTGAGGGACACAACGGGCGGTCGGTTTCCTGGTGTGGCAGCCGATACGGGAGTTGCCGCCCCGGCGCGGGCCCGCCGCGACGGGTCAACTGCCCGGCCCCGCCGGCCCGCCGTCCGCTTGCGGTGACTCCACCGCCCTTCCCGGCACGAGGACGGCGAGGGTGCTGCGCGCTTCACGGCGCAGAGTGCGCCGCCGGGCGAAGGTCGCGGTGAGGGCGAGGACCGAGACCGTGCTTCCGTAGAACACGGCGGCGATCGTGGAGAGGAGCCCGACCGTCATCGGGCACGCACCTTTCTTCCCCCGTCCGGCTCGCCCGGCTCATGGCGCGGGACGAGCGTTGATGCGTTTCCCTCTCACCATACGCGCGGTGTCAACCGCCGCGTGCCGTCAACACCCGGCCCCCGGCCTCTCGTTGGCGGCCCCCGGCGCGGCGGCCGCCAGGTCGGCGACGCTGCCCGACATGATCGTCCGCACGTGCCGGGTGATGTGCTCGGCGGGCCAGTCCCACCAGGCCAGCGCCAGCAGCCGGCCGACGTCGTCGGGCTCATACCGGGTGCGGATGAGGCGGGCCGGGTTGCCGCCGACGATGCCGTAGTCGGGTACGTCGCCGGTGACCACCGAGCCGGCGCCGATGATCGCGCCGTGGCCGATCCGTACGCCGGGCATGACGGTCGCCCCGTGGCCGAACCAGACGTCGTTGCCGACGACGGTGTCCCCTCGGTCGGGCAGCCCGGTGAGCAGGTCGACGTGTGCGGACCACGAACCGCCCATGGTGGGGAAGGGGAAGGTCGAGGGGCCGTCCATGCGGTGGTTGGCGCCGTTCATGAGGAAGCGGACGCCTGTGCCCAGCGCACAGAACTTGCCGATGACCAGTTTCTCCGGTCCGTAGTGGTACAGCACGTTGCGTGTCTCGAACGCGGTCGCGTCGTCCGGGTCGTCGTAGTACGAGAACTCCCCGACCTCGATGAGCGGCGAGGTGACCAGCGGCTTGAGCAGTACCACGCGTGGCTGTTCGGGCATGGGGTGGAGCACGGTCGGGTCGGCGGGGACAGAGGGCATGACGGATCGCTGCCTTTCCGGCTGTGGTTGTCGTGAGGTCAGGAAAGGGCCAGGTGGGTGCCTTGCCAGCGGCGGCGCAGCCGGCGGTCGTGGCTGACGACGACGAGGGCGCCGTGGTACCCGGCGAGCGCCGCCTCCAGCTCCTCGACGAGGGCGGGGGAGAGGTGGTTGGTGGGTTCGTCGAGCAGCAGGACGTCGGTCGGCTCGCTGAGCAGCCGCGCCAGGGCGAGCCGCTGCAGCTGCCCCGTGGACAGCCTGCCGACCGGCACCGTGAACTGTTCGCGGTCGAACAGGCCGAGCGTGAGCAGCCGTTCGGCGTGCTCGTCGGCGTCTCCCGCCCGGCCGCGGCCGAAGGCGGCCAGTACGGTCTCGTGCGGTTCCCCCGGGCGCGGCTCCTGGGGCAGGTGGCCGATCCTGCCGTGGCGGACGACGCTGCCGCGGTCGGGGGCGATCCGCGCGGCCAGCACGCCGAGCAGGGTGCTCTTGCCCGCTCCGTTCGGCCCCGTGATCAGCAGGCGTTCGCCCGCCTTGACGGTGAGGCTCGTCCGGTCGAGCCGGTCGGTGACCGCGACGTCCGTGGCGTCGAGCACGACGCCCCGGAGGCGGCCCGACCGCAGCACGGGGGCGAAGCGCAGCGGTTCGGGCGGCGGCGGAACCGGGTCGGCGAGCAGGCGGCGCAGCCGTTCCTCGGCGTTGCGCACCCGGCTCGCCAGCGACTGCTGAACCCGTCCGCCCGCGCGGTCGTACGCCATCTTGTTGCCGTCCTTCATCGCCCGGCCGGGGGCCACTTGGCGCGCGGTGGTCGCGGCGGCCTCGCGGAGCCGGTCGACGTCGGTCCGCCACTGGTCGTACGCCTGGGCCCAGCGCCGCCTGGCGGCGGCCTTCTCCGCGAGACAGCCGGCGTAGCCGTTGCCGTACCGGACGACGTGGTGCCGGTCGGCGTCGACCTCCAGCAAGGTGGTGGCGACCCGTTCGAGGAAGACGCGGTCGTGGGAGACCGTCACCGTGGTGCCCCGCCGGGTGCGCAGGTGTTCCTCCAGCCAGTTCAGGGCGGCGTCGTCGAGGTGGTTGGTCGGTTCGTCGAGCAGCAGCACCTCCGGTGCGGCCGCCAGGACGGACGCCAGCCGGAGCCGGACCTGTTCGCCGCCGGACAGCGTGCCGGCGGTGCGGTCGCGGTCCACCAGTCCCAGGCCGAGGCCGTGCAGGGCGCGTTCCACCCGGGCGTCGGCGTCGTAGCCGCCGCGCAGTTCGAAGACCGTGAGCAGTTCGCCGTACTCGGCCATGCCGGATTCGTCGCCCTCGGCCATGGCGGCCTCCAGGCGGCGCATGCGGTGTTCGACGGCGCGGAGATCGCCCAGCGCCCGGTCGATGATCTGCTGGACGGTCGCCTTCGCGGGCAGCCGCTCGTCCTGGGCGAGGTGGCCGACGCCGCCGGCGGCCTGGACGACGATCTCACCCTGGTCGGGCCGTTCGCGACCGGCGAGCAGGCGCAGCAGGGTCGTCTTGCCCGAGCCGTTCTCACCGATGATCCCGGTGCGTTCGCCCGCGGCGAGCGAGCACGTCACGGAGTCAAGGACGAGCCTGCCGTCGAAGGACTTGCTGACGTCGAGTGCGGTGATCTGAGTGGGCATGCGGAGACTCCGAGGCATTCGGGGACGGGGCGGCGGACAGGGGCCGCGGGGCCGGGCGAACGCTTCGAAGGATCATGGACCACTCCACTAGTGCGACAACTGATGCATTAAGATGGTGCCATACCGCCGTCCCCTGAGCAACGGATCACCGAGATGACATCCGAAGCCTCCGGACCGGGAGCGGAAGACACCCGGCCGGCACCGTCCCTCAAGCAGACCTCCGCACCGCCCCGCGAGCCGACGCGACGCCGGCCAGGGGGCCGCACGGCCCGCATCCGTACGCAGGTGCTCGACGCGGTCCTCGCGGAGCTGGGCGAACACGGTTACGACGGGCTCTCCGTGGAAGGCGTCGCCGCCCGCGCGGACGTGCATCGCACCACGGTGTACCGGCGCTGGGGAGACGTCGGCGGCCTCCTCGCCGACGTGCTCGACGCGGCGAGTGCCGACGACTGGCAGCCGCCGGATACCGGCTCGCTGGAGAGCGACCTGACGCTGCTGAACCAGGAGATCCAGGACGCCCTGCTGGCGGAGCCGCCGATCGTCGCGGCTCTGATCGCCGCCTCGTTCCGCTCCGAGAAGGCAGCCGAAGCGCAGCGCAGGCTCTGGGAGGACCGGTACGCGCGCTGCGAGATCACCGTCGGCCGGGCCGTCATGCGCGGCGAACTCCCGCCGCGCACCGACGCCCGCCGCCTGCTCATCGCCGCCACCGCGCCGATGTACCACCAGCTCCTGCTCCTGCACACGCCGGCCGACCCGCGCCTGCCGGGCCGCGCGGCCAGGACCGCCGCGCTCGCGGCGGTCGCCGGTGCCTTCACGGAGCCACCGTCGGCGGGGGGCGACGGCTGACCGGGCCCGCCGCCCCCCCCCGCGCGTCAGGCGGTCGGCGTGGCGGACACCTCCGGGGAGAGGGCGGACTCCAGGCCGTCCTCGTTGAGCGTGGCGACGGCGTAGTAGTACGCGGTGCCGCCGGTCAGACCCCGGTCGATGTACTCCGTACCGCTCGTGACCGTGGTGAACTCCGCGTTCTCCTTGGTCACCCGAGGGCTCGTGGCGCGGTAGACGCGGTAGCCCGTCACGCGGGACTCGTCGCTGCCGAACGGGGCGGCGGACCAGCCGAGCCGCACGCTGCCCGCACCCGGTGCGACGTCGTGGATGTACGTGGCGCCCGGCGGCCGCGGCTCCGTGTACGCCGGCTTGACCGACGCCGAGGCGGGGGAGCGGACGGAGTGCTGGGACGTGGCGACGACGGCGTAGTAGTGGTGCCGGTCGTCCTCGCCGACCGTGGTGGTGTACTCCTTGCTCGCCGTGCCGGCCAGGCGGTTGGCCGGGTCGGATGTGTCGACCGGGGAGGTCTTGGAGCGGTAGACGGTGTACGAGGAGACCGGCACGTGCGGACTCTGCGACCACGACAGCGTGAGCCGCTTGCCCACCAGCCGGGCGCTGCCGAGAGAGGGAGCCTTGGGCGCGGTGGCGGCGGTGACGGTCCTGGTGCCCGTCACGGAGTTCGACGCCTCGGACTCGTTCCCGGCGGCGTCGACACCGCGCACCTCGTACGAGTAGGTCAGACCCGGGTCGCCCTTCGTGTCGCGGAAGGTCAGCGAGGTCGTCGAACCGACCTTGACCCGGGCGGCGCTCGGGGACTCGGCGCGGTACAGCACGTACTTCACCGAGTCCGAGTCGCCGGTGCGCCACGTCAGCGTCACCCCGCGCTCGTCCTGCCGGGCGCGGGTGAGGTCCCGCGGCGCGAAGGGAGCGACGGTGTCCCGTGTGCCCCGCAGGGGTTCGGTGTAGGGCGAGACGTGTCCGGCGCCGTCCAGGGCGCGGACCCTGTAGGCGTACGCGACATCGGGGTCGGCGGTCTCGTCGGCGTAGGAGCCGGTGGGCACGGTGGCGATCAGTTCGTACGGCCCGGTCTCGTCGGGCCCGGTCCCCTCGGCCTCGGCGCGGTGGACCTCGTAGGCGGTGGCCGCGGAGAGGGGGCTCCAGGAGAGGGAGACCGCATCGCGCCCGGAGTCGACGCGGAAGCCCTCGGGCGCGTCGTACAGGGGGTTCTCCGGCTGGTCCGGGTCGTCGTCGGCGCGGACGGCGGAGCCGGGGGTCGTGGCGGGCGCGGCGGCATGGGCGGTGCCGGTGAGCCCGAGGGCGAGGACGACAGCCGCCGCGGAGGCGACGGCTGCGGGTCTGAGGTGACGGCGTCGAGACACGGCTGGCGTTCCCTTTCCGGTGAACCGCGTACGGGCGTACGGGGATACGGGGATGCAGTCGTGGGGGGAGGTGCTGCTGCTGTGCAGTTGTACCGCTGTGCTGTCGTGCTGCTCTGCTGTCGTGCTGCGGGGGGCAAGGCACTGTAGCCGTTCATGACCATGCGGGGGGAGGCGGCGCGCGCCGCGGCCGGCCGAAGGGTCACACGGTGCTGCCGCCTGCCGCCAACTCCCGCGCCGCCGACGGGAGAAGGGCACGGCAGGGGCGGTGCGGGCGCGGACGTGACGCCGGTGCCATAATCACCGGACCACCTGCCGCCTCACCCGCAGCGCCCGCCACCGGTTCGGTGGAACACGGCCGGCGATCTCGTACACGCTGGAGTCACGCATGACGTCACGGTCTTCCGCAAGCCGCATCGACACGAGCAAGGCCCACCCGGCGCGCGTGTACGGCTGGCTGCTGGGCGGCAAGGACAACTACCCGGTCGACCAGGAAGTGGCGGAGAAGCTGCCGCCGGAGGCGCGGCTCAACGCCCTGCGCAACCGGGCGTTCATGCACCGCGCGGCGGCATGGCTGGCGGGGGCCGGCGTCGACCAGTTCCTCGACATCGGGACGGGCATCCCGACCGAGCCGAATCTGCACCAGATCGTGCAGGGCATCGTGCCGTCGGCGCGGGTCGCCTACGCCGACAACGACCCCATCGTGCTGCGGCACGCCGAAGCGCTGCTGGTCAGCAGCCCCGAGGGCGCCACCGACTACATCGAGGCCGACGTCCGCAGGCCCGCCGCCATCCTCGACCACGCGCGCACGTTCCTGGACTTCACGCGGCCCGTAGCACTGTCCATGATCGCGCTGATGCACTTCGTCACCGACGAGGAGCACCCGTACGGCCTCACGCGGACGCTCGTCGACGCCCTGCCGTCGGGCAGCCACCTCATGTTCTCCCACGGCACCACCGACGAACACCCGCACCTGGTGACGTCGGTGACGAAGACCTACCGCGAGGGCGAGATCCCGCTGCGCATGCGCACGCGCGCCGAGGTCGAGCCGTTCTTCGACGGCCTGGAGCTCCTGCCCCCCGGCCTGGTCACGGCGACCCGGTGGTACAAGGACACCCCGGCGCCCGCCGAGGAGCCGAGCGGTTTCTACGTCGGCGTCGCGCGCGTGCCCTGACCGGGCGGTGAGCCGCCGGTCCGGCTACGCGGCGGCGGTCAGCCGCTCCAGTTCCTCCCCGATCGCGCCGCGCAACGCGTCGTGCCGCGCGGCCAGGGCGTGGCGCTCGTCGTGCCAGTGCTCGCGCCCGTAGAGCCACACCGGCCGGTGGACGAGGCCCGGCGGCTCCCACTCGTAGCGCGGCCACACATGGGCGTGCAGGAAACCGTCGGTGTTGCCGAGGATCTCCAGGTTCACCCTGCGGAAGGCCGGGTCGGAGTGCCGGCAGGCACGCTCGACCGCCTCGCCGAGCGCGTCCATGTCCGACAGGAACGACAGCCTCCGCGCCTTCGGCAGCTCGGACAGGCGCTGCACGCGCGGATCGTCCACGAGCAGCACCGAGTACCCCGGCAGGAACTGGAGGTCCCCCATCGCCGCGAATCCCGCCCGCAGCCGGCGCAGCACGGTGGGGTTCTCGCCGCGCAGCGCGCTGCCGATCCGGTCGGTACGCCAGTCGTCCGTCATGACGGCAACCTGGCGCGGCGCGCGGGGTAAACCAGCGCGGTAGGCCGATGTCCACCCGCGGCTGTATGCCGCGGCGAGGCGGTGGCGATAGCGTCGGACGGCCGTCGGACAGGGGCGGCTGCGGCGGTGCCGACCTGCTGGTTCCGGTCCGGGAGACATCGATCCGAGGGGTGGCCATGCGGTGGTGGAGGTCCGGGACGACGTGGCGTGTGGCGACCGCTCTGATCGGCGCTCTGGCGCTCTCCGCGGCTTCGCCCGCGGTCGCATCGGCCGCCGGGGGGCCGGCCACGGCTGCCCCGGCGGCCGTGAGCTGCCCGGACATCGGGTCCGGTGACTCCGACGGGCTGGACATGCGGTACTGGCGGCCCTCGCCCGACGGTCTCGTCTGCGAGGCGGAGTTCACCACCGACGCGCTGTTCACACCGCGCGGGCCCGGTGCGCCGCAGATCGACCCGGTGCGCAAACCCGTGCGCGTCCGGGTCCACCTGCCCGCGGGATACGACCCGTCGGCCGACTATCCGGTGCTGTACCTCCTCCACGGCGGTGCCGCCGATCACGAGCAGTGGAGCAGCGGCGGCGGCGACGTCACCCGCAGCGTCGGACGAGCCGGCTTCCGGGGCATCGTCGTGATGCCCGAGGGCGGCAAGGTCGGTTTCTACTCGGACTGGCACGGCTCCACCTACGGCAACTTCGCCCCGCTGTGGGAGACCTTCCACATCACCCAGCTGGTGCCCTGGATCGACGCGCACTTCGCCACCTCCGGGGAACGGGCCGTCGCCGGCATGTCGATGGGCGGGTACGGCGCGCTGAAGTACGCCGCCCGGCATCCCGACGTGTTCAGCGCCGTCGGCGCCTTCTCCGGCGGCACGGACATCCGGCGCCCCGACCACCAGCAGATCGTCGGCAACGGCACCACCGTCTACGGGGCCCGGTTCGCGTGGCACGGCGCGGGCGGCGACGCGGGGAACTACTGGAAGTACCTGCTGCCCGGCAACCCCGATGCCCTGGGCCGCACCGAACTGGTCCTCGGCCCGCGGTCCGGCTGGCCGTCGTTCAACCCGGCGCAGGTCGCCCAGAGCCGACCCGACGCGTACCGCTCGTACCAGGGGAAGCTGGCGCTCTACGCCGGCCGGGCCGAGGACCCCTACGCGTGGAACAACGCGCTCCACACGACGCTGGAGCAGCAGAACGTCTCCCACCGCTACTGTTCGGGACCCGGCGGCCACGACTTCGCCACCTGGACGCCCGCGCTCGAACACTTCCTGCGCTTCGCCTTCGCCTCCGGGGCCACCGCCTGCCCCGACGGCACCGGCTGGCGGCAGGAGCCCTGAGCCACGGCTGGTGCCGGCACCGGAGCCGCGTCGGCTATCCCGGCTTCGAGGGGGCGGTCCGTGTGCGGTGGCGTGGCTTGTTCTGGCGCGGGGGGCGGGTCAGGGTGATCTGCCGGACGAGCTGCTGGAAGCAGGCGAGGGCGGCCAGGGCGGGCAGGGCCGCCGCCGCCGCCTCGACCGGGGCGCGCGGCGCCTGCGCGACGCACAGGAGCATGGAGACGGTGGAGAACAGCAGCACGACCGCCCAGGAGTGCACCGCGCGGCGCCGGTGGAGCGCGGCACGCAGGATCGACAGCGAGGCGACCATCCAGGGGCCGTAGACCAGCAGGGGCCACCAGCCCACCGCGGTGGCCGAGGTGCGGTACTGGGCGAGGTGGCGCAGGGGGTCGTAGCTCACGATGCCGCCGAAGACGCACACCATGGAGACGACGACGGCGGCGAGCGCGGCGAGGAAGAAGCTGGTCGTGCGCAGCGCGCCGAGCTTCCGTGCGCGCGAACGCGAGCGGGAACGCGAACGGCGACGGCGGCGGGCCGGGGTGGGGCGCAGCGGGGGCAGCTCACTGGTGATCCTGGTGAGACCGGCGAGCCGGTCGTCGCCGAACTCCTCGCAGACGGGTGCTTCGGGTTCGTGGTCCGGCGAACAGGCGCTGTTCCGCTCGTCCTTGATGGCCTCGTGCAACAGGTGGGCGAGTTCCTCCGCCGGGTCCCAGTGCACCTCCAACGGGTCCAGCCGGCCGGGGGCCGACTGCTCCCAGGCCGGGGAGTGACCGGCTGCCGCCCGGTTTCCGTTGGCCGGCCCCTGGGCGGGCCCAGGACGGCTGTGACGGCCCCGCGTCTCATACATGGGCGACCTGCGGCCGTGAGGCGTGGGAGTGGACGCCGCACCCTTTGGGGGTGCTCGCCAGAATGGTGAAGTGGGCCTCGATCAGGCCGAGTTCGGCAAGCAGGTCTTCAAGGAGCTTGGCGGAATACCGCAGATCGACTCTTCGGAATTCGTCCTGCAACGTCGCGCTGAGGTGGTCGGCTGGGGCCGGGGTGAAGACCCAGGTGCCCATGCGGACCGCGGATGCCGCACCGCTCATCGTGCCGGCCAAGAGGTGCCCTGAAACATACGTTGGCCTTGCTGTGGTCATATCCCGTCCAACGGACCCGCGTGAGGGAAGATGCGTGGCAAACGGGTGGCCGACAGGTCGCATTGTGCGTCTGTCGGTCTAATGATTATTGGTTCCGACGGTCGACCCGCCGCGGGCCCGCCCACCCGGTGTACGCACGGTCGCCGGGACGGCCCGTTCACCGGGGAATCGCTCGTCCCGCCACGGGATGGCGCACCATGGACGCGAAGGGCGGCACCGCCCGCCAGGACGCGCCGGCGTCGGCGCCGAGGGGGAGGAGAGACGGTGAGCGGACGACGACCGGAGGCGAAGGGCACGGCCGCCGCGATGCGGGAGGCGGCGCACGCGCTGCTCGCCGTACTGGACCCGGCTCAGACGCGCGAGCTGCGCGCGGGCCCCGCCCGGCTGGACGCGCCCGAGCTACGGCAGTGGACGTACCTGCCGGGCCCGCGCCCGGGGCTGCCCACGGAGGCCCTCGACGCCCGCGCGCGTGAGGCCGTCGACGCCCTGCTGGCCACGGCGCACAGCGCGGCCGGTGCGGAACTGGCACGCGGGGCGATCGAAGTGGAGCGCCACCGCCGCGCCCTGGCCGGCGCCACCGGCGGGGACCGCTACTGGGTGCGCCTGCTGGGCGACCCGGACGGCGGCGGGCCGTGGGGCTGGCGGATGAACGGCCACCACCTCGCCGTACACGTCACGGTCACGGCGGCCGGTGTCCGGGTGACACCGCACTTCATCGGCGCGGAGCCGGCGCGCGTCACGGACGGCCCACGGGCAGGTCGCCGACTCCTGGGACCGGAGGAGGACCTGGCGCGGGAGCTGGTCACGGATCTGGACGGCGGCCGCCGCGCCAAGGCGGTCTTCGCCGCGGCTCCGCCGGACGACATCCTGACCCGCGACGACCCCTTCGCCGATCCGGGCCGGCTGCCGGCGGGCCTGTCGTACGCCGACATGACGGCCGGCCAGCAGGCGGTGCTGGAGAGCCTGGTGCGCCGCTACCTGGACCGGGCACCCGCGGCATACGCGCGGGAGTGCTGGTCCGGCACCGTGGCCCAGGGGCTGGACGCCCTGTCCTTCGCCTGGGCCGGCGGCCGCGCATTCGGGGACCGGCACTACTACTGCGTTCACGCCCCGGATTTCCTCATCGAGTACGACCACACCCAGGACGACGGCAACCACGCCCACTCGGTCTGGCGCCACCGACGCCACGACTGGGGCGCCGACCTGCTCCGGGCGCACTACACGGAACAGCACGGCTGACGCCCTGACGCGGCGGGTGACCGGATGCACCGGACCGGTTTGACCTTGACACGGTGACAAGGTCTTCGCTGTCGCCCCAGGAGGTGGTCTCGATGACGATCACGGAGCAGGGGCAGGACACGGGTGCGGGTGCGGGTGCGGGATCGGGTACGGACGCGGAGACGGTACGGGCGCTCCGCGGACTGGAGGACGGGCGCGCGTCCGTGCGGCTGCGGGCGGCGCTGGCGATCGGTTCGACGCCTGATCCGCGCTACGTCGACATGCTCGTCGAGCGGTGCGCGGTCGAGCCCGAGTTCTCCGTCCGCGACATGCTGACCTGGGCGCTCACCCGCCATCCGGTGTCCCGCACGCTGCCCGCGCTGCTCGGCGAGGTCCGCTCGGAGCGTGCGCAGGCGCGGAGCCAGGCGCTGCACACGCTGTCCAAGCTCGGCGACCCGCGGGCATGGCCGGCCATCACACGGGAGGTGCTGTCCGACGCCGACGTCGAGGTGGCGCGCAGCGCGTGGCGGGCCGCGGTCGTCCTCGTGCCCGAGGGCGAGGAGCCCGCCCTGGCCGCTGAGCTGGTGACGCAGCTCGGGCGCGGGGAGCGGGGGACGCAGTTGAGTCTCAGCCGGGCGCTGGTGGCCCTGGGCGAGGTGATCGTGCCGGCGCTGCGTGCTGCGACGATGGCCGATGACCCGCGCGTGCGCACGCACGCGCTCGCCACCCGGCAGCTGCTGCGCGACCCGGAGGCCGGATTCGGGTTCGCGGTCGAGGAGGCGAAGCGGATCGTGGCCCTCGGCGGCTCGGGCGGTGAGGGACACGGGACTGACCAGGAGGGACGGTAGGGCGTGTTGATCGGTGAGGTGGCGCGGCGGTCCGGGGTCAGTGCCCGCATGCTGCGGCACTACGAATCACTCGGGCTGATACGGCCCTCCGGCCGGACGGGCTCCGGATACCGGCAGTTCTCCGAGGACGACATCCGGCGGATCTTTCACATCGAGAGCCTGCGCTCGCTCGGGCTGTCGCTGCGTGAGATCGGGCGCGCGCTCGACGACCCCGGCTTCACGCCGTCGGCGCTCGTCGGCGACCTCGTCCACCGGACGCGCGAACGCATCGCCGCCGAGACCGAGCTGCTGACGCGGCTGCGCCGGATCGATGCCGCGGAGCCCGCCCGCTGGGAGGACGTCCTCCAGGTCGTCGCGCTGCTCCAAGCGCTGGGTTCGAAGAGCCCCGACGCACGCCAGCGCGCGGCCCTCTCCACGGCCGACGGTCCCCCTCTGCCGGTGGAGGCCCTGGTCGAGGCCGCGCTGAGCGAGACGGAGCCGAACGTCGCGGGCACCCTTCGATGGGCCCTCGCACGCTCGGGCGACGGCGTCACGGCGCTGCTGGCGGAGGGGCTCAGCTCACCGGTGGCCGCGGTGCGCGGGCGCGCGGTGCAGTGCCTCGCCGAGATGCCGGGCGACGAGACCACCGCGCATCTGCGCCGGGCCCTCGCGGACCCCGACGCCGTGGTGCGCGGATGTGCCGCCCTGGCGCTCGGTGCACGAGGGGTGGACGGTGCGATTCCGGCGCTCGTCGACATGATCGTGGCGGGCAGGAACGACACCGACGCGGCGGACGCGCTGAGCGTGCTGGCGGGCGACGCCGGGACGGCGGACCGGATCGCGGTCCGGCTCGTCGACCGCCTGGCCCACGGCGCCACCGGGGCGTCCGCGCGGGGCAGGCTGACGCAGGCGCTGGGTTCCGTACCGGGGGCGACGGCGGCGCGCGCCCTCGCGGACCTGACGCACGACGAGGACCGAGCGGTCGCGTTCACGGCGACGTACCTGCTGCGCTCGCGCGACGCGTCCTGACGCGCCCGTGAACTGCGGGGGCTCCGGCAGCTTCGCCCCGTTGACCACCCGGGGCGCACGATGCTTGGGTGGCGCCGGGTGAGCCGGGCCGGAAGCCGCGACCGGATCGCACCCACCTGGAGGGCCCGTCATGGAGAGCGTTCCGCACCCCCGCACCGGCGGGAGCTGTGGCGGACCGGTGCGCTCGCCGCGGCGGCTACGGCATGTGCGGCCGCAGGGACGAGTACGAACCGGGCGCGGCCGTGGCGGAGTGACCGGCACGGGGAACGCGGGAAATGCGGGGCACGGCGCCCGCTGAACGGTCCGCGCGGGGGTACACGGCCGGCATGGCATCCAAGACCGCTCGCGTGACATCCCCGAGGGCCGTACGGCAGCTGCGCAGGGTCCGCGCCTTCTACCTGGTGGCCGCCCTGCTGTGGGCGGCGACGACGGCGTGGACGGGCCGGCAGTCCGCGGGGAGCCGGGAGATGTGGCTGTCCGCCCTCCTCCTGGCCGTCTTCTCCGCGCTGCTGCTGGCCGCTTCCGTGTGGCTGCGGCGGCTTCGGCCCGCGGACCCGGCCGGGCCCGCGCACCGTACCGCGACGCGGGCGGCGACGCCCCGCCGGTCGCACGCCTGACGGGGCGCGCCCGGCGGGGCCGCGGGTCAGATCACGCCCTGGGCCAGCATCGCGTCCGCCACCCGCTCGAAGCCCGCGATGTTCGCGCCCGTGACGTAGTCGCCGGGGGAGCCGTAGCGCTCGGCGGTCTCGTGGCACGTGGTGTGGATGTCGTTCATGATGTGCGTCAGCTCTTCCTCGACCCGGTCCGCCGTCCATGACGTACGGGCGTGGTTCTGCGCCATCTCCAGGGCGCTGACCGCGACGCCGCCCGCGTTGGCCGCCTTGCCGGGGCCGAACGCGACACCGGCCTCCTGGAACAGGCGCACCGCCTCGGGGGTCGACGGCATGTTGGCGCCCTCGGAGACCGCCTTCACACCGTTGCGGATGAGCGTGGCGGCGTCGGTGCCGTCCAGTTCGTTCTGCGTGGCCGACGGCAGCGCGATGTCGGCGGGGACCTCCCAGACGCGCCCGCCGGGCACGAAGCGGGCCGAGGAGCCCCGGCGTTCGGCGTAGGTGTCGACGCGTCCGCGCTCGACCTCCTTGACCTGCTTGAGGAGGTCGAGGTCGATGCCCTTCTCGTCCACCACGTAGCCGGAGGAGTCCGAGCAGGTCACGGCGTTGGCACCGAGGGCGGCGAGCTTCTGGATGGTGTAGATCGCGACGTTGCCGGAGCCGGAGACGACCGCCGTGCGGCCCTCCAGGTCCTCGCCGCGCTCGCGCAGCATCGCCGCCGCGAAGAGGACGTTGCCGTACCCGGTGGCTTCCGGACGGATCAGGGAACCGCCCCAGCCCTGGCCCTTGCCGGTGAGGACACCGGCCTCCCAGCGGTTGGTGATGCGCCGGTACTGGCCGAAGAGGTAGCCGATCTCGCGCCCGCCGACGCCGATGTCGCCCGCGGGAACGTCCGTGTGCTCGCCGATGTGCCGGTGCAGCTCCGTCATGAACGACTGGCAGAACCGCATGACCTCCGCGTCGCTGCGGCCGTGCGGCTCGAAGTCGCTGCCGCCCTTGCCGCCGCCGATGCCGAGACCGGTCAGGGCGTTCTTGAAGATCTGCTCGAAGCCGAGGAACTTGATGACGCCGAGGTTCACCGACGGGTGGAAGCGCAGACCGCCCTTGTAGGGGCCGAGCGCGCTGTTGAACTCCACCCGGAAACCGCGGTTGACCTGGACGCGACCCCGGTCGTCCTGCCACGGCACCCGGAAGAGGACCTGACGCTCGGGCTCGCACAGCCGCTCGATCAGGCCGGGCTCGGCGTACTCGGGGCGGGCCGCGACGACCGGCTCCAACGTCTCAAGGACCTCGTGTACGGCCTGGAGGAACTCCGGCTGGGCCGGATTGCGGTGTTCGATCTCCGAGAGCAGGTGCGCGAGCGTGGTCTTCGTATCGGGTCGCGTGGTCAAAAAAGGAGGCCTTTCTGGCACGGCTGGCACCGGCGATCCGGTGCAGGGCGCGGCTCACCGCGGTTCAGCCCGTCGGGACGCTCGGCGCCGTTGCCGTGCGCGGGACACTCAAGTGTTACGCGCATGTAAACATACGGACCGCTGTTCGGGTCCAGAGTACGACCACTATGCGAGACCGGGCCGCGCGGGAGGCGGCCGGGCCGGATGGTGACGGGAAGCGGCCGGGCCGGTCAGTGAGACGTGGTCCAGTGCGGCGCGGTCCGGGTCCAGCGTGCCTCCCAGTCGGCCAGGTTGCGCCGGCGCAGGCCGAGCGCGGCGGCGCCGTAGGCGGCGGCACCCGCGACGGCGACGGCCAGGAAGGCGATGACCGCCCAGCCCATGGCGCGGCTGCGGATCTCGTCGGCGGACATGGGCGCCCCGGTGACCGCTCCCCGGGCGTCGGCCCAGACGCCGACGGTGCTGCCCCGGCTCAGCCCCGGCAGGACGTCGGCCTCGGCGGTACGGGTCTCCCCGTCGGGGGCCGCGTAGCGGACAGTGACCGGATAGCGGGCCTTCTTCGCCTCGTCGGAGCCCGGCTCCGGGTGGCGCGGGGCGTCATGGGTGAGGGTGGCGTCAAGGAGATGCCGGGTCTGCGCCTGCTGCTCGGCGACGGCGCGGTAGTGCGCGAGGGCGGCGTCCTTGGCGGCGAACGCGGCGGCCAGACCCAGCACGGGAGCGAGCAGCAGCAGCGCCAGGGCGGTCCAGCCCTGGATGCGGTCGGTGCGCCTGTACAGCGGGTTGCGCCGCCAGCGCCACAGCGACAGGGGGTGCACCGGCTCGTGCCGCCCGGAAGCGGGGGACGGCTGCTCGGAGGGCATGACGCCGGACACGGTGGTTCCCCTTCCGGTGACGG
This sequence comes from Streptomyces sp. NPDC050703, assembly GCF_040654435.1. Taxonomy (NCBI): domain Bacteria; kingdom Bacillati; phylum Actinomycetota; class Actinomycetes; order Kitasatosporales; family Streptomycetaceae; genus Streptomyces; species Streptomyces sp. NPDC050703. The sequence continues at coordinate 93,314 of NZ_JBFAHX010000009.1, read as the reverse complement.
GATGGTGGGGTGGTGAGGTGGCGGGCACTGCGGGGGCCACGGGCCGGTGGAGCGGCACCGGCCCGTGGCGGTGGGGACGGGCTCAGAGCCTGTGTCATAACCTCGGTCGGATCAGCGTGCGTGCCAGGCGTCGCAGGCCCGGCCGGGGTTATGACACAGGCTCTCAGCGGGACAGCGGGCCACGGCCGGGCGGGGACACCGTGCCGTGCGAGGGGTGGGCGTGCGCGGCCCGCAGGATCTTCGCGGCGCCGCGGATGGCGGCGGTGTGCGGTGCGGCGACGGCCCGCAGCGGCGCCTGGAGGCCGGTGATGAGCCGCCGGGCGAGGTCGGGCCGCAGGGCGCCGCCCCCGGCCAGCAGGGCTCCCCGGCTCAGCGCGTCCGCCGTGACCGGCGTGCGGTCCTGGCGGAGCATCGACGTGATCATGGCCGTGACGGCTTCGCCGATCTCCGCCGAGGTGTGGGCGGCCGACAGGTCGGTCGTGCCGAGGGCGGTGCGGCGGGCGTCGAAGACGTCGCCGTCGACCAGCAGGACGACCTCGGTGAGGTGGGCGCCGATGTCCACCACGAGCAGCGGGCGTTCGAGGTCGGCCTCCGCCGCCAGCGCGATCGCCCGCGCGGAGGGCACGGTGATCACCGAGCGCGGGCGCAGCACCTGCACCGCGGCACGGGCGCGCTCGCGGTAGAGGGGGCCGTCGAGGACGGGCGTGGTGACGACCACCAGCGGGCGGGTGAGGCGCGGCAGGCGGTCACCCAGCAGACGGTCGAGCATCCGGGCCGTCCCGGGCACGTCCACGATCGCGCCGCGCTGGATCGGGTACGCGGCCCCGGCTCCGGGAAAGGTGATCGTGGGCACGTCGAGGATCGCCTTGCGGCCGGAGATCCAGGCGCGGGTGCGCGCGCTGCCCATGTCGAGGGCGAGACCGCAGCACTGCCGGCACAGCGGCCAGGGCCGGTGCCTGCCGAGGAAGGCGGGGCGGCCCCGGCGCACGGCGGTCACGGCTGCGCCTCCCGTACGTGCTGGCACCGTCCGCAGTAGCGGGCCTGCGGCACGATCATCAGGCGTTCGCGCTCCACGGGGCGCCGGCACAGGTGGCAGGTGCCGTAGCGGCCCTCGGCGATGCGCCGCAGCGCCGCTTCGACGTCGGCGAGGACCATGCGGGCCGAGGCCGCGAGCTTGTCCCGCACCTCGGCCCGCGCGGCGGAGCACCGGTGGCCGCCGGCGGAAGAGGTCGCGTCGATCTTCCGCAGCTGCTCCCGGCGGAAGAGCAGCTGTTCGTGCAGGTTCTCCTGCAGTGCGGCGAGGTCTTCGGGCGGCAGGTGCGCGGCTCGGTCGCCGATGGTCTGATGGTTCACCACTTCACCCCTCACGCAGGGCGGGATACGAAGGCGGGACGGTGGGCCTGCGGCCGTGTCAGGCCGAGGCGCGGCGCTGGCAGGTGACGCAGTACCGGGTGTACGGCAGGATCTCCAGGCGCTCGGCGGGGACGGGCGCGGAGCAGCCGAGGCAGGCGCCGTAGGAGCCGTCCTCGATGCGGGCGAACGCCTCGTCGATCTCCTTGAGGACCCGGCCGATGGCCTCCGCCTGAGCGGACATCAGGTGGTCCTCCGCGCTCTGGCCCGTCTCGTCGAGGGCCTGCAGCTGCGCCAGGCGGCTGCTGCGGGCGTGTTCGAGGCGCTGGCGCGCGTCGTGGGCGGTCAGCCCCGCGGAACGGGAGCCGGTACGGGAGGTGTCGAGGGTCACGGGAGGGTCCTTCCGACGGCCGCGGGGCCCGAGTGACGGGCCCCAGGGCGCAGCGATGGCCGCCCGGTACGGACGAACGCTCGGCGGACCCCGAGCGCCGGCCGTTCCGGGCGGCCTGGTCACCTCCGACTCTGCTCCTCGGCGCCGCCGAAACCCATCGGGCGCAGGCCCCATTAACCGGGGGTCGCGATACCCATGAGCAGCCGTACGCGGCCCCTGAACGCCTCGGATATGGTGATCTCAGCCCCTCGACGGCACGCACACTGCAAGGCAGCATGAGCCTCAAGAGGCGCGAATCGAAGGCTGTGTCCTCCGCGCCCCACGGCGTGCGGTACCCATCGGCCGGAGCGGAACAAGCCCGCCCCCCTTACGCAGAGGAGCTGTCCCGGTGTCACTGTTCGGGCGGATCTTCGGGCTCAACGCCCTGGTACTCGGCGCCGCGACGGCGCTGCTGCTGTGGGCGCCGGTCACCGTCTCCGTACCGGTGCTCCTGACCGAGGCGTTCATCCTGGTGGGCGGCCTCGCCGTCATGCTGGTCGCCAACGCCGCCCTGCTGCGCTGGGGCCTGTCCCCGCTGGGCCGGCTGACGAAGCTCATGACCACCGTCGACCTGCTGCGCCCCGGGCAGCGGCTGCCCGTGCCCGGCGCGGGCGGCGGCAGCGAGGTGACCGAGCTGATCCGCACCTTCAACGCCATGCTCGACCGCCTCGAACACGAGCGCGCCACGTCCAGCGCGCGGGCGCTGCTCGCCCAGGAGGCCGAACGGCGCCGCATCGCCCAGGAACTGCACGACGAGGTCGGGCAGAGCATGACCGCGATCCTGCTGGTGCTCAAGCGGGCCGCGGACGACGCCCAGGAGCCGCTGCGCGGGGAACTGCACCAGGCCCAGGAGATCACCCGGGACAGCCTGGACGAGGTCCGCCGGCTGGTCCGCCGGCTGCGGCCCGGCGTCCTGGACGACCTCGGGCTCATCAGCGCGCTGACCTCCCTCACGCAGGACTTCGCCACCCACGCGGGGCTCTACGTGGCGCGCCGCTTCGACACCGATCTGCCCGCCCTCGCCCCGGAGACCGAGCTGGTGCTCTACCGGGTCGCGCAGGAGAGCCTGACGAACGCGGCCCGCCACGCCGAGGCGAGCCGCGTCGAGGTGAGCCTGCGGCGCGTCGGGGACGCGGTGGAGCTGGAGATCGCTGATGACGGCCGCGGCATCGAGGCCGCCTGCGAGGGCGCCGGAATCCGCGGCATGCGCGAACGGGCCCTGCTCGCCGAAGCCACCTTGGACCTCACCTCGAAGCCCGGCTCCGGCACCCGCATCCGCCTCACCGCCCCGCTCCCGGGAGCCGGTGCCACGCCCCCGGTCGGCGGACGCCCCACCCCGTCACACCACACGGGCGCCCCCCGAAGCGACCTCCCGGTCCCGGGACGTGGCACCGGCTCCCTGGAGGGTGGCTCGTCGGTCTCGGGGCGTGGCGGCGGCTCTCTGGAGGGTGGCTCGTCGGTCTCGGGGCGTGGCACGGGCACCCAGGGAGGTGCCCTTCCGGCCCCGGGGCGTGGCGCTGGCGCCCGGGGCGGTGATCTCCCGGCCCCGGGGCGTGGCACCGGCGTCCAGGGCAGCGACCGCAGCGGTCGTCCGGCCCCGGGGCATGGCCCGGGCATCGCGGCAGGGGCCCCTCCGGTTCCGGGATGTGGCGTCGGCTCCCCGGTAAGTGACCTGCCGGTCGCGGGACATGGCCCAGGCTCCCTGGGCAGTGGCCCCCCGGTCCCGGGGTGTGACGCCGCGACCCCGGAGAATGTCCCGGCCCCGGCCACCGCGGGCAGCGGCACCCCGACCCGGGGGAACGTCACGCCGCTTCCGGAAGGTACCGCCCCTCCGCTTCCGGAAGGTACCGCCCCTCCGCTCAGGAAGACCCCCTCATGACCGACCCCGCCCAGCCCCCTGAACCCACCACGGCATCGGCGTCCTGCGTCGACGCCGTGCGGCCCATCCGCATCCTGCTGACCGACGACCACGCCCTCGTACGCCGTGGGGTCCGTTTGATCCTCGACCGGGAGCCGGACCTCCAGGTCGTCGCCGAGGCCGGAGACGGTGCCGAGGCCATCGAGGCGGCCCGCGGCCACGACATCGACCTGGCCGTCATGGACATCGCCATGCCGCGCCTGACCGGGCTGCAGGCCACCCGCGAACTGGTGGCGCTCAAGCCGGGCCTGCGCGTCCTGATGCTGACCATGCACGACAACGAGCAGTACCTGTTCCAGGCGCTCAAGGCCGGCGCCTGCGGATACGTGCTGAAGTCGGTCGCCGACCGCGACCTCGTCGCCGCCTGCCGGGCCGCGATGCGCAACGAGCCGTTCCTCTACCCCGGCGCGGTCACCGCCCTGATCCGCAGCTACCTGGAGCGGGTCAGGCACGGCGAGGAGAACCCCGACCAGCTCCTCACCCCGCGCGAGGAGGAGGTCCTCAAGCTCGTCGCCGAGGGCCACTCCTCCAAGGGCATCGCCGAGATGCTCTTCATCAGCATCAAGACCGTGCACCGCCACCGGGCCAACCTGCTGCACAAACTCGGCCTGCGCGACCGCCTGGAACTGACGCGCTACGCCATCCGCGCCGGCCTCATCGAACCCTGATCCCGGCGCGGAGCGCCGAGGCCGTCATCGCCGCCTACGGGACGGGCTGGTCGGCATCGGCGGACGACCCCGCCAGGAAGCCTCAGACATGCTTGCCGGCGGGCAGGAAGTGCGTCTCGGCCTGGACGCGCGCCCGTAGCGCGGAGCCGTAGGGGCAGTCCGGCGCCAGGTCGTCGAGGAGGGCGCAGGCCTCTTCGCGCAGCGCCGACAGGCGTGCGTGATACGGCCGCAGGACCTCGGGCGCGGTCATCATGGCGCGCAGCCGCTCCCGGTCGATGGCCGAGGAGGGGGCTTTCCGCAGGAAGGCCAGAGCCTGTTGCAGGCCCTGGCCGGAGAGGCAGTCCAGCAGGTGGACGAGCAGGTAGGTGGGTGTCCGGTTGCGCAGATCCTCGCCGGGCCCGTCACGCAGGTCGTCCTCGTCGTTGCGGAACTGCGCCAGCATGCCCAGGATCTGCCCGAAGCGGTGCCAGGCCGCGACGCGTTCGGTACCGGAATCGGTGAGGCTCGCCGTGCCGGTGGCCAGCCGGGCGGCCATCGCGCAGGCCATGGCGTAGATGGCCCCGCTCTTGTCCCGGTAGACGTCGAGGATGGCCTGCGGGGTGGCCCGTTCGGGCTCTATGAGGAGGTCGCCGAGCTGTCCGTTGCTGGCAGCCGTCCAGCCGTGGAGGTAGGCGCCCACCAGCTCGTCGCGTACGTGCTCCGGCGCGTCCACGGCGGCCAGGGCCCGCAACGGCAGGGCGTATCCGCACTCCAGAGCCGCGGTCAGGGCGGCGCCGCGGGAGATCCCGTACAGGTGGGGGGCGGCGTCGCGGTCGGCGATGTCGTCGAAGGTGTTGGCGGCACGCCACCACAGGGCGTGCGCGGCGGCGACCGGGACGGCCGGCGCGGGATCGCCGGTCATGGCGCCGTGCACCAGGAACGGCAGGGAGTGTTCGAGAGGGGAAGCCCTTCCGTGCGCCACGAGCCGGCTGACGGAGGACTGCAACTGGGCGTGCTGGGGCGGGTAGGCGTCGAGGAGTTCGGCGACGTACTGATGTACGTGGGGCAGGCTGCGGGCCAGGGCGGCCTCCGCGGTGGCGGACGACGAAGCGGCTACGGGTAGCTGGTCGGGGAGCAGATCTGCCTCCGTGATGTAGTGCGCAGGCCGGGGCGGGAATCCATGCGCCGGCGGGGACGGGTGGGCGCGGCGGTTCCTGAGTGACCGCCCATGTGGAGGGTGCCCAGTTCGGCGCGGGCCCCACTCAGCACCGCTTGACCAGCGGAGCGCGCGCCCGGCTCACGGCGCGGGTGACTCGGGCCGCGCCCGGAGGGGGGAGCGCGCGATGCGCGCCGCGTGGCTCACTTGGGCGGGTACGTGAGCGGGGCGCACCTCGGCGGGGTGCGGGGCGGCCTCACGGGCGTGGAGTCGACGGACGGCGCCCGCTGACCCACAGCGTCAGGACCACCGAGCACACGGCGGCGGACGCACACCACGTCGAGATGTACTCCTGCCGCCACAGGGTGAACGACACCGCGGCCCCCGCGGCGACGAGGACGCCGAACAGGACCAGACCCCGGTCGCCGGACAGGAGCAGGGAGCCGATGGTGGCGACGAGGTAGCCGAGCACGGTCAGCTCGGGTCGCGGCAGCCCCAGGGAGTACCCGACGGTGTGCCCGCGGATCTCGGCGGACACGGTGCGGCTCGCGAGCGCGTGGGCGAGCGCCGCCGCCGTCGCGACGCCGGCCACCAGCGGCGGGAGCAGGCGGCGGCGGGCGCCACGCGGCGCGGCGCACAGCACGGCCACCGGTACCCACAGGGCAAGGAGCGGCAGCGCGATGACGGCCCAGGCGAGCGTGGCGGGTCCGGTGCCGCCGTCGCGGTGCCAGACCACGGCCTCGACGATCTGATGGACGCCCAACAGGAGCGGCAGCGCGGCCAGCGGCAGGTCACGGGGGCGGCGGGCCGCCAGGGCCACCGAGACGACCCCGACGGCCGCGATGCCCGCGCCCGCGGCGAGGTCGGCCGTCGCGCTCCAGCACATGGCGGCAACGCTACGGCGGTCCCGGCGCGGCAGCGCGCCGGGCACCACCGAACGGCCGCGGAACCGTCACCACGGAGCCGTGGCCGCCGATTCATCCGGCTGCGGCGACGCGGCCGAGCAGTACGACGAACAGCCCGCACCCCGGCCGGCTTCCACCAGCGGTGCCCGGCTCACCATCCGGGTGGCCCAGGGGCCCCGCACATCGGAGTCCTCGGCCCCGGCGGTCGGCATCTCCGCGAACGCGCGGCAGGTGCCGGCCCGGACACCACCCCGCGGCGCCATACAGGCCCGCGGCCGTCAGCCGAACCGCAGGACGCGGGGCGCGAAGGTGGACCCGGGGCCGGCGGCCCGGCCGACCGACCACACCGTCTCCGTACCCGGCACCGGCGCCAGCCGGAGCACCGCGGAGTCGCCCTCCCCGGCCACCTCCGGTTCGCTGCACTCGGCGAAGGACCGGCCGTTCCAGGCGAGGAAGTCCGGTCCCGGGACGAGCGGGGGAGTACTGCCTGGCGGGCCCCACTTCTGCGAGCGGGACACCGAGACCCAGCCCAGTCCACCGGACGGGCCGGGGGCCAGCGAGCTGATCGAGCCGAAGTCGGCCGGCACGTTCACCCGGCTCCACGACTGCCCGTCGAACCGGACGAGGAGGGGCGGGATCGGCTTGCCCACCGGGCCGCCGACGAAGCCCGACGTGCCCCCCGCCCACACCTCCGTCGGCGAGACCGCGAGCACGCTGCCCACGGCCGCCCGCGGGAATCCGTCCACGATCGTCTGCTGCCACGCCGTCCCGTCGAAGTGCGAGACGGCCGCACCCGCGTGGGTGTCACCCGCCGCCCAGACGTCGTCCCCGGCCAGGATGTGCAGGCCGTACACGGCCCCCGGCGGCACCGGCAGGTCACGCCAGCCGCGCCCGTCCCTGCGCAGCAGCACCTGAGCGCCGTCCCGCGAACCGATCAGCCAGGTCTCACCGCCGCCCGCGACGACTCTGGTCAGCGCCACGCCACTCGGCGGACGGCTCTCGTGCCAGGCTTTGCCGTCGAAGCGCAGCAGACGGGCACCGCCCGCCGCGTCCCGGCCCACCGACCAGGCCGCCCGCGGCGAGGTCGCGGCGATGGACAGCAGCTCGCCCTGCCAGTCGACGCCGGGCAGCTTCTGGCGGTGCCAGGCGGTTCCGTCCCAGCGCAGCATCAGCGGGTAGCCCGGCGCCTCGCGGCCCACGGCGTCGGTGCCCACCGCCCACGCCCGGCCGGGGCCGAACGCCACGGCTTCGTTCAGCCCGGCCTGCGGGCGTACCTGTGCGGGGACCGGAACGTGTTGCCAGGACATCGTGTCCGCCGCGGCCGGCACCATGGCGGTCACCAAGGCCATGGCGGCGGCGAGGACCGCGACGAGAAGTCGGCGTGCCATGGTCAGCCTCCCAGGCGCTCGCTCATCACGTTGGGTTTCGACCCGTAGATCTCGGCGGTCCCGAAGGACAGCAGCGCGGACCCGGCCCTCGCCAGGGCACGCGGCTTGACGTCGATCGCGTTCGCGCGGGTCGGGCCGTACGAGAAGGTGGTGCGGGAACCGTCGATCCGTGCGTACTTCGACTGGAAGGCGCGGTCGCTGCGCACCGGCAGCCACAGCGCGCCGTCCGGGCCGCGCGCGATGGCCTCGGTGTACGTGTCGCCCAGCGGCGGGTAGGTGGTGCGCCAGTCGTCCCCGGCGCGCCCGGACCAGGTCATGAGGTAGGTACGGGGCGCGCCGTCGCCGTACTGGCTGCCGCCGATCGTGACCCGGCCGGAGGGTTCGACCAGGATCGTGTGCATGTTGCTGTTCGGCGGCAGCGGCACCTTCGCGTCCCGCCACGCCGTGCCGTCCCAGCGCAGGACCATGGTCCCCTCGGCGGCGTCCGCCCAGGCCCAGGCCTCGTCGGGGGTGCGCGCGGTGATCCCCATGAGGAAGTGCACTCCGTCCGGGGTGGGTTGCTCCGCCCAGCCGGAACCGTCGTGACGCAGCACCTTGAGCCCGGTGTCGTCCTCACCGACCACCCAGGCCGCACCCTGCACCGCGGCGAAGTCCTGGTAGGTCCGCAGGGTCCGCGGCAGCGGGAGGGCGCTCCACCCGTCCGCCGACCGGCGCAGGATCTGGCCCGTCCCTTCGTGGTCGTGGAGAATCCACACCTCGTCGCCGACGAACTGCACCTTGCCGAGCCAGCCGAGTCCGGCGGCGCCGGGGAAGGCCGTGTCGCGGCTCCACTCGGTCCCGTCCCACCGGTACAGCATCGGCCGCAGCCCGTCGGCTGCGTGCTCGTACCCGCTCGCCCACGCTTCGTCAGGGCCGCGGGCGCCGAGATCGGAGACCGTCACCAGCGCGGACGCCGGGGGCACGGGCAGTGCCGACCACCGGGGCCTCGCGGCTTCGGCCCGCGGCGCGGTCGCGGAGGACGGGGCGGCGAAGGACGGTGACACGACCGCGGCGCAAGCGAGCACGAGACAGACGACAACCGCACGGAGACCGTTCACGAGACCCCCACAGCACGAAGGGCGCAGAGCTTATCGACGTCCCCCACAGATGAACAGGCTTCGGTCCGGCAGGAATCGGCACGGTTCCCGTGCCGCGCGTTGTCCGCGAACCACCCCGAAATTGTCCGTGATCGGTAACAGACGCATCCCTTGCCCGGCGCGTCTCGTCCTGCCAGGTGGTCGCGGGGCGACCGGGGAAAGTGGCGAGGCACTGCGTGAAAAGGGGCGGACATGGCACGGCACGGCGGCGGGCGCGGCTGGTACGGCAAGATGGTCGGAGCGGCTCTCGGGGTGACGATCCTCGCCACGGGTGCTTCCGTGTGGACCGCGCAGGCCGGCGGCACCGATGACGCGCCCCCGAGGGCGACCGCGCCGAGCAACGCCGTCAAGCCGGTCGACGCGACCATCGCGCACGCGTCGGAGGCGGGAAAGCGCGGCATCAACATCACCATCGACGACGGCCCCGACCCCAAGTGGACCCCCGTCCTCCTCGACCTGCTGCGGGAGCACGAGGTGAAGGCCACCTTCTGCATGGTGGGGGCGCAAGCCGAAGCCCATCCCGACCTGGTCAAGAAGGTGGTCGCCGCCGGCCACCGGCTGTGCGACCACTCGGTGTCGCACGACACCGCCATGGACAAGCGGTCCGGGGCCTACCAGTCGAAGCAGATACTCGACGCCGAGCGCATGATCACCAAGGCGTCGGGCGGCGTACGGCCGATGTACTACCGGGCGCCCGGCGGGGCGTTCACCCCGCACAGCCGGCAGCTCGCCGCGTCCCGGGGAATGCGCCCGCTGGGCTGGAACGTCGACACCAAGGACTTCGAGCTTCCGGGCACGGACGCCATCGTCGCCACCGTCGAGCGGGAGCTGCCGAACGGCCCGACCCTCCTCTTCCACGACGCGGGCGGCGACCGCACCCAGACCGTCGAGGCCCTGCGCCGGCTCCTGCCCCGGCTCAAGGAGCAGGGCTACGTCTTCGGCTTCCCCGTGCGCTGAACGACCTGGGGACCTCATGGGCGGCAAGCACCTTGCCGCCCATTTTTCATGCCCGGCGAGGCCCGGTTCGCCCTGGTACGACCCAACCGCGTTTTCCGCCAAGACGTGAATGGTGCTAGCGTCATTAGCATCATGTTGCTGAGATTGAACGTCGCGGACACGAGTCCCCTCCATGAACAAGTGGCGGGCTCGATCCGGCGCGCCATCGCCGAGGGCGAACTCGCCCTGGGCGACAAGTTGCCTCCGGCACGGGACCTCTCCCAGGTGCTCGGGGTGAACGCGAACACGGTGCTGCGCGGCCTTCGGACCCTGCGCGACGAGGGCGTACTGGAGTTCCGGCGGGGCCGGGGCGTGACGGTGGCCGGTGGAGCGGACCAGCGTGCGGTGCTGCTGGACCGCGTCCACGAACTCGTCGCCGACGCCGCGCGCATGGGCTACGGCAAGACCGAACTCATAGAAATGATCAGGGGGACCTCGTGAACGAACGCAAGAGGCGTGTGGGCGTGGCGACGTGGAGTGCCGCCGGCTGGTCGGCCGGGGTGCTGCTGCTCCTCGCGGGAGCCCCACTCGCCGCGAGAGGGCGGCTGCCGGAGCGGGTGGCGACGCATTGGGGCGCCGGGGGCGAGCCCGACGGCTCCATGCCCCTGTGGGCGGCGGCGGTCCTCCCCGCGCTGATCTGGGCGGTGCTGGTGGCGGTCGCGGCCGTGGCCCGGCTGCGGGCGGACGACCGGACGGGAGCGGCGGCCCGGGGGTGGACCGGCGCCACTCTGCTCTCCGCGGGCGTCTTCCTCATGGGCGGTCAGGCGGCCGTGGTGCGGGCCAACGTGGACCGCGAGCACTGGCGTGAGGCCGGTTCGGTGTCCGGCTGGATCGTGGCGGCCCTCGTCGCCGCCGTCACGATCGGGCTCGCCGCCCGGCTGATGACCCGGCGGGACACCGCCGCGGGCGAACAGGCGGCGCCCGGACCGGAGTTGAAGATCCCCGCCGGTCAGCGCGTCGTGTGGTTCTCGCGCGCGTCGAACCGGTGGCTGCACCTGATGTCCCTCGTGACCGGCCTCCCGGCCGTGGCGGCCGGCGTGGCCGCCGCGGCCGGCCTGACGCGACCGCACTGGTCGTTGATCGTCCCCTTGGGCCTCGCCTCGCTGGCGGTCCTGTGCTGCTCCTCGGTGCGGGCACGGGTCAGCGACAGGGGCCTCGAAGTCTCCTTGGGACCGTTCGGCCGGCCGACCCGGCGGTGGGCGCCCGAGGACATCGAGTCGGCCCGCGCCGAGAACCGCGCCCCGGCGCAGGTCGGCGGCTGGGGATACCGGCTGAACGGCCTGGGCACCACGGTCATGCTGCGCGGCGGCGAGTGCCTCGTCGTCCGGGCCAAGGGCAAGGACTTCGCGGTGAGCGTGGACGACGCGGAACGCGGCGCCGCGCTGCTGAACTCCCTGACCGCCAGGGCCGCGTCCTGAGACCCGCCGGGCGGGGCACGGCGAGCCCGGGCGGCCGAGCCGCCCCGGAGCCGGCCGCCCCGCCCGTCCCTCCCTAGGGGCGAGAGCGGCGGTAGGGACGGAAGAACGCGCGCAGTTCCCGCGCGTACAGCTCCGGCTGCTCGAACGGGGCGAAGTGGCCGCCGCGTTCGGGCTCGCTCACGTACGCGAGGTTCGTCGTGCGCGCCAGCCACGCCCTCGGCGGACGGACGACGTCGCCGCGGAAGAGCGAGAAGCCCGACGGCACATCGACCCGTCGGGTCAGTCGCGCCGGGTCGATCGCGGCGTTCGCGTGGTACATCCGCATCGACGAACCGATCGTGCCGGTCAGCCAGTACAGCGTCACCGCCGTGAGGATCTCGTCCCTGGTGTAGACGCTCTCGATGTCGCCGCCGCAGTCGCTCCACCCGCGCAGCTTCTCGACGATCCACGCGGCGAGCCCGACGGGCGAGTCGGTCAGCCCGAACGCGGCGGTCTGCGGCTTCGTGCGGTGCAACGCCCCGTACGCGCCCTCGCTCGCCCCCCAGGCCCCGGCACGCTCGATCCACTCCCGCTCCTCCGCCGTCAGCTCCGCCGGATCACCGCTGAACACGGGCAGCCCGGCGTCCGTGCGGTGGACCGCCACGACCCGGTCGGGATGGTCGAGGGCGAGGTAGCGGCTGACGTGGCTGCCTATGTCGCCGCCCGCCGCGCCGAACCGCTCGTAGCCGAGCGTCGCCATGAGGTCCGCCCACAGGCCGGCCACGTCGACGGAGCTGAGCGGCGGTCCCGCGGGGCGCTCGGAGTAGCCGTAGCCCGGTATGTCGGGCACGACGACGTCGAACGCGTCGGCGGGGTCACCGCCGTGCGCGCCCGGGTCGGTGAGCAGCGCGACGACCTTGGAGTAGCGCCAGAACGAGTCCGGCCAGCCGTGGCAGAGCACGAGCGGCAGCGCACTCCCGTGCGGGGCGGCGGCCCGCGCGTGCACGAAGTGGACGCCGAGGCCGCCGACGCGCGCGCGGAACCGGGGCAGCAGCGCCAGCCGCGCCTCCTGGGCGGCCCAGTCGAAGCCGTCCGCCCAGTAGCCCGCGAGGTCACGGAGGTAGGCGGCATCGGTGCCCAGGGTCCAGCCCGCGCCCTCGGGCGCGTCGGGCCAGCGGGTGGCGCGCAGACGGGCCCGCAGGTCCTCCAGGGCGGCCGGACCCGCCCGCGGCGCGAACGGCTCGGGGCGGGACGCGGGCACGTCGGCGCCGGTGGCGGTGTCGCTCGTCATGCGCGACATCCTGCTACGGAGAGTGGGGCGCCGCCCGCAGGCGCGCCCCCACCAGGTCGGGCGAGCGCAGCATCCGGGGCGGGATGTTCCAGGCGTCGACGAGGTCGGACGCCAGCGGCCGGATCTTGCGGCAGAGGTCGGTCACCTCGCGGCGGATGGCCTTGGAGCGCTGTGCCGTGAGCCGGCCGTGCTCCATGAACCAGGCGCGGTCCGTCTCGATGGTGGAGAGGGCGAAGAGGTCGCACAGCAGCTTCAGCGCGACCCTGTCGTCACCCTCGGGCACCTGCTTCACCTTGTCGACGAACGCTTCGAGCACCAGCCGCTCCACGTGGGCGTGGGCCACCGCGATGACGTGGTCCTGGACCCGGGAGAAGACGACGCCGGGGTCGGAGTCCTGGTCCATGCCCCGCTTCAGCCGGCGCGCCACACCGGCGAGCATGTGCTCCTCGCGGAAGCGGAGCATGGCGAGCTGGTACTCCGGATCGAGGAGGCCCGCCTCCCTGTCCCACTCGTCGCCGCCGGGCAGCAGGTCCCGTACCCGCTCCAGGAGTTTGTGCGCCGACGTCCTCTCGATGACCGCCTCGACGGCGAGGCCCGCGACGTACCGGACCATGCCGAGCTGGTCCATGTTCTCGAACTCGCTCGCGTGGTGGGTCAGCAGGCCCTTCGCCACCAGTTGCAGCAGTACGTGGTTGTCGCCCTCGAACGTCGAGAAGACGTCGCTGTCCGCCTTCAGCGCGGCGAACCGGTTGACGGCGAGGTAACCGGCACCCCCGCACGCCTCGCGGCACTCCTGGATCGTGCGCGTGGCGTGCCAGGTGCCGAGCGCCTTGGTGCCCGCGGCCCGTGCCTCCAGCTCACGCCGAGCGTGTTCGTCGTCGCCGTTCCCCGAGAAGACCTCGTGCAACTGCGTGCGGACGACGTCCTGGGCGAAGTGCAGCGCGTAGGTGCGGGCGATGAGGGGGAGCAGCCGGCGCTGGTGCATGCCGTAGTCGAGGAGTACCTGCTCGTCGGTGTTCGGGGACGCCCGGAACTGGCGTCGGCGCTCGGCGTACTTGACGGCGATGGCCAGGGCGACCTTGCCGGCGTTGATGGCGCCGCCCGCGACGCTGACCCGTCCCTGCACCAGGGTGCCGAGCATGGTGAAGAAGCGGCGGTCGGGGCTGTCGATCGGGCTCCGGTACTCGCCCTCCGGGGTGACGGCGGCGAACCGGTCGAGCAGTGCCTCGCGCGGCACGCGTACGCCGTCGAACCAGATCCGGCCGTTGTCCACGCCGTTGAGGCCCATCTTGCGGCCGTCGTCCTCGATCCGGACACCGGGGGCCGGCTCGCCGCCGACCCGGACCGGGACGACGAACGCGTGCACGCCCCGCTGCTCCCCGCCCACCTCCAGCTGGGCGAAGACGACGGCCAGCTCGGCGTGCCGGGCCGCGTTGCCGATGTAGTCCTTGCGCGCCCGGTCCGTGCCGGTGGTGATGACGAACTCCTGGCTGTCCGCGTCGTACCTGGCCAGGGTGGCGAGCGCCTGGACGTTGGAGCCGTGGTCCGTCTCGGTCATCGCGAAGCAGCCCATCAGCTCCCCGGTGACAAGACGGGGCAGGTAGGCCCTGTGGTGGCGCTCGGTGCCCAGGTGCAGGATGGCGCCGCCGAAGAGGCCGAACTGCACGCCGACCTTCACCAGCACCGACAGATCGCCGAAGGCCAGCGTCTCGAACGCGGCGATCGACGCGCCGATGTCGCCGCCACCGCCGTACTCCTCCGGGAAGCCGAGGCCGGTCTGACCCGTCGCCGCCAGCTCGACGACGAGGTCACGCACCCGCTCACGGAACTCGTCGAAGCCGAGCTGCTCCGCTTCGTCGAGCACGTCCGCGTACCTCGTGAGGTTGGCGCGGACCAGATCGCGGACCTCGGCGTATTCGCCGTCGAGCAGCCGGGCGATGGCCTGGACGTCGATGACGGGCTGCGCGTATCCGCGCGGGGTGGCGGCGCTGTCGGTGACCATGCCGCCCTGCTACCCGACCGGGGGATCATCGAATCGGTGGTGCGGCCCGATCAGCAGTGGGGCGCGGCCGGCCCCCGGCCGACGAGTTCTCGCGCGGAGCGATCCAGTGACGGGTTCACGCGGGGCGGCTGGTTCGTGCCGCATCTGGACGAGGACGTCGAGCGCGGGGCGGGCACCGGGCCCGGTGCGGTGGACGCGTTCCCGTTCGGCCGCCGTGCGGACGAGAACTTCGCGAGTACGTCGCCTCCCACCGCCTGACCGAGGCCCGCTGGGACCCGGCCACGATCCTGTCCGGCGACATCCCCGCCAGGTGGCCGAGGCGAAGCGGCAGCCCGGCCGCGAGCCGCAGATCCACGGCAGCGCCCGGCTGGTCCGAACCCGACCCGGCCCCGCGAGGCGTGCGATAGGTTGCCCGCCATGACCGGCCCCGGACGCGTGACCCGGCCCCCGGCCCCGATCAGGACGCGGCGGCTCGTGCTCCGCGAGTCCGAGTCGCGGGACCGCGCGGCGTTCATCGAGTTGTTCGCCTCGCCGGAGGTGGGCACCTACCTCGGTGGCGCTCGCGGCTCGCGCGCCGAACTCGAACGCGTGGTGCCCGAGGTGCCCGGCCGGCGGCCCGGCCTCTTCGTCGTCGACCTGGACGGAGCGATGATCGGCACGGTCACGCTCGAACGGCGCGACCCGGAGCGGCCGGGGCACGTCCGCGAGGACGCGGAGCAGACCGAACTCGGCTACCTGTTCCTGCCGGCGGCCTGGGGGCACGGGTACGCCGCCGAGGCGTGCGCGGCGGTGCTCGACTGGTTCGCAGGGACGCGGCCGGGCGAGCCGGTGGTGCTCTGTACCCAGACCGCCAACACCCGCTCGATGCGCCTGGCGGCCGGGCTGGGCTTCACCGAGGTGGCACGGTTCGAGGAGTTCGGCGCCGAGCAGTGGTTCGGCGTGTGGCCCTCCGCGGCGACGACCGCCTGACCGTGCCGCCGGTGGACGGCCCGTGCGGCACGGGCCGTCCACCGGCACCGGTCACCGTGCCGCGTCGCCGCCGGCCGTCGGCAGGAAGCGTGGTGCTCGCCATGCCTTCAGGCGGTGCTCCACCGCCGCCCCCAGTGACAGCAGCTCGGCGTCCCGCCGGTCGCCTGCCATCAGGAGCAGGCCGACCGGCAGTTCGCCCACGGACCCGGCGGGCACCGAGAGGGACGGGTAGCCGGCGACGGCCGCCGGGGTGGAGGACGGGATCACGTCGTTGTCGCCGCGCGCGCAGTCGGTCGTCCACGCGGGCGGGTTCGTGGGCGCGGCGATGGCGTCCAGGCGGTGGGAGGCCATGGTCTCGTCGATGGAGCGCCGGGACAGGTCCTTCAGCTCCGCGCGCATCTTCCGGTACCGGGGGTCGCTGGTCGGCGGCGCGGCCAGCGCCTGCTCGAACAGCTCCTGCCCCGCGAAGCAGGTCTGCTCCCCGGGATGGGTGCGGTTGAACTCGATCAGCTCGGCGAGGTCCTGCGGCCCTTCGCGCGTGGCGAGGTAGGCGTCGATGTCCCGGTGGAACTCACTGAGCAGCGCCGGGAATTCCAGCTCGGCGAGCCGGTCCTGGTAGGGCGGCGTCACCTCCACGACCACGGCCCCGGCCGTGCGCAACCGCTTCGCCGCACGGGTCATCACCGCGTCCACGTCCGACCCGAGCGAGGGCAGGCGCCACAGGCCGATCCGCTTGCCGCGAAGGCTCGGGAGGTTCGGGAGGCCCTGGGCGTCCTTGCCCCCGCTCAGCACCGAGAACGTCAGCGCGGTGTCGACCACGTTGCGCGCCATGGGTCCCGCCGTGTCCTGCTCGGCGGAGATCGGCACCACGCCCGACTGACTGACCGGGCCGAGGCTGGGCTTGTGGCCGACGACGCCGTTCATCCCCGCCGGGCACACGATGGAGCCGTCCGTCTCGGTGCCGATCGCCACCTGTGCCAGCGACGCGGCGAGCGCGGCGGCCGAACCGGACGACGATCCGCACGGGTTCCGGTCGAGGACGTAGGGGTTCTTGGTCTGCCCGCCCACCGCGGACCACCCCGATGTCGGCTTCGCGGCACGGAAGTTGGCCCATTCCGACAGGTTGGTCTTGCCGAGGACGACCGCCCCCGCCTCGCGCAGCCGGGTCACCAGCGTGGCGTCGGTGCCGGGCGGTTTCCCGGCGAGTGCCAGCGAACCGGCCGTCGTCGGCATGTCCCGGGTGTTCACGTTGTCCTTGATCAGGACGGGAATGCCGTCGAGGGGCCCGAGGGTCCTGCCGCGCCGGTGCCTGGCGTCGCTGGCGGCCGCCTGGCGCAGGGCCGTCGGGCTGGTGCGCAGCACCGAGTGGATCCGGGGGTCGACTTTCTCGATGCGCCGCAGGTAGGCACGGGTCAGCGCCGAAGACGTCAGCGAGCCGCGCGCCCTGCGCGCCTGCAGCTCAGGGATGGTCACCGTGTCGAGGTCCACCCCGGCGACGGTGGCCCTGGACGGTTGCGGTGAACTGTCGGTGCCGGACTCGGCGGCTCGCGCACCCGCGGGCGGCCCGGCCATCAGAAGGGACCCCGCGACAAGGGCGGCGGTCATTGCGGCCATGCTTCTTTTCCCCATGCGCGTCAGCGGACTACATGGAGCACGTCCGGCGCAAGGGCGTGGGGCCACCGTGGAACGCGGACACCACGTTCACGCCTCTACCCGGGTGCCACCCCGCACCGGACGCCCGGGGAGACGACGGATACTGGGGTGGGCGTCCGGCGCCACCGCTCCCAACCACGCGTACACAGAGATGAGTTCGATGCGAGCCAGTGCAGGCGATGACGCGATCAGGCCCCTCGCGGAGACCCTCCGGGACCACGCCTCGCGCCGCGGGGAGAAGGTCGCCTTCCAGGACCGCCAGGTACGGAGGACGTACCGGGACCTGGAGCGGCGGACCGGACGGCTCGCGGGCCACCTGGCCGGGCTGGGGCTCGCGCGGGGCGAACGGGTGGCCGTCCTCCTCGGCAACCGCGTCGAGGCGGTCGAGAGCCTGCTCGCGGTGGTCAGGGCGAGCGGAGTGGGCGTACCGCTGGACGCCGGCGTTCCGGACACGGAGCTGGAGCATCTGCTCGACGACTGCGGTGCGCGCGTCCTGGTCACCGACGAGGCACGGCTCACCCGTCAGCCGGGGCTGCGCTCCCGCCACGGGCTGACCCTGGTGGTGGCCGAGGGCGGGGGCGAGGAGCGCGACGAGGACCGCGCCGCCGGAAACGCGGGCGCCGCGCCGGACGCGCCCGACGCACCCGGCGGCGCCGTGCTGCGGTACGAGGACCTGGCCGGTACGGAGGCGGTGGCGCCGGCCCGGGACGACCTGGGGCTCGACGAGGTGGCGTGGACGCTCTACACCTCCGGCTCCTCCGGTACGCCCAAGGGAGTGCTGTCCACACAGCGCAACCGCCTGGCCCCGGTCGTGACGGGCCTCGTGGGCGTCCTCGGCCTGTCGGAGCGGGACCGGCTGCTGTGGCCGCTGCCGCTGCACCACGCCATGAGCCAGGTGGTCTGCGTCCTCGGAGTGACCGTCACCGGCGCGAGCGCCACGATTCCGCCCCGGTTCTCGGTGCGGGAGGTGCTCGGCGAACTGCGCCGCGAGGACAACCCGTACACCCTGCTCGGCGGGGTGCCGACGACGTACTCGGCCCTGCTCGACGAAGTCCGCCGCACCGGCGGCGCCGACATGGGCGGCGAAGGTCTCGGCGGGCCCGCGCTGCGGGGCTGCATCAGCGGGGGAGCCTCCGCAGGGGCCGAGTTCCGCGGGTCCTTCGAGACGATCTGCGGTGTGCCCTACCTGGAGCACTACGGCAGCACCGAGGCCGGTCCCGTCACCATGGCGGCACCCGGCCAGGACCTGGCGGCCGGCTCCTGCGGCCAGGCGCTGCCGGGCACCCTGGTCCGGGTCGGTGGCGGCGTGGACGGACAGGGCACGGGCGAAGGGGAGCTGTGGGTGCGGGGGCCGGGTGTCATGGCCGGCTACCACCGCGCGCCGGAGGCCACCGCCGAGGTGCTGCGCGAGGGCTGGTTCCGCACCGGGGACGTGGCGAGGATCGAGCCGTCCGGCGACCTCGTGATCACCGGCCGGGCGAGTGACCTGATCATCCGCGGCGGCGTGAACGTCCACCCCGCGGAGGTGGAGGCGGTGCTGCGCCGGCTGCCCGGCGTGACGGACGCCGCCGTGGCCGGGCGCGAGCACCCCGTCCTCGGCGAGGTGCCCGTCGGATACGTGGTCGCCGGGCCGGACGGCGCCGCTCTGGACCGGAGCGCCCTGCTCGCCGCCTGCCGCGCGCGGCTGTCCGCCGCCAAGGTGCCCGCCGACCTGTACGAGGTGGACCGCATCCCCCGTACCGCGTCCGGGAAGGTCCAGCGGTTCGCCCTCGCCGGCCTGAACGCGCGTGAGATCGGGGAAGGCACGGCGACCGGCACCACCGATGACCTCCTGGCCCTGGTGCGCGGTGAGACGGCGGCGCTCGTCGGCCGCCCGGTCGAGGACGTGGAACCCGAAACGGCCCTCAGGGACCTGGGCATGGACTCACTGACCGCGACGACGCTCCGGGAACGCCTTGCGGCGGCCACCGGTCTGCCCCTCTCCGAGGCCGTCGCCTTCGACTTCCCCACGGCCGCGGCGCTGGCCGCCCACCTCCGCGCCCGCGGCGCCACCGCTCGCCCCGCCACCGGCGCCGCGCGTCCGGGCCCCGGCCGGGCGGACGACGACCCCGTGGTGATCGTCGGAATGGCCTGCCGCTACCCCGGCGGCGTCACCTCCCCCGAGGAACTGTGGGCACTGGTGGCGGAGGGAAGGGACGCCATCGGCCCGTTCCCCACCGACCGGGGCTGGGACACGCGGGCCCTGTACGACCCGGACCCCGCCCGGCCCGGCCACACCTACGTCCGCGAGGGCGGCTTCGTCTCCGGCGTCGACCGCTTCGACCCCGGCTTCTTCGGCATCTCACCCCGTGAGGCCGTGGCCATGGACCCACAGCACCGGCTGCTCCTCGAAGTCGCCTGGGAGGCCTTCGAGCACGCCGGTGTGGTGCCCCGCTCCCTGCGCGGCACACCGGCCGGGGTGTACGTCGGCATGATGTACAGCGACTACGCCGGGCGCCTCGCCGAGACGCCCGAGCACGTCGAGGGCTACCTCGGCCTGGGCAACGCCGGAAGCGTCGCCTCGGGCCGCATCGCCTACACCTTCGGTCTCGAAGGGCCGGCCGTCACGGTGGACACGGCGTGCTCGTCCTCGCTGGTGGCCCTGCACCTGGCGGCCCAGGCACTCGACCGCGGAGAGTGCTCGTACGCGCTGGCCGGCGGGGTCACGGTGATGTCGGGGCCGGGGTCGTTCGTGGAGTTCAGCCGCCAGCGGGCGCTGGCTCCCGACGGTCGCTGCAAGGCATTCGGGGCCGCGGCCGACGGTACGGGGTGGGCCGAGGGCGCCGGGATGCTGCTGCTGACCCGGCTGTCCGAGGCCCGCGGCGCCGGACTCCCCGTACTGGCCGTCGTACGCGGAACGGCGGTCAACCAGGACGGGGCGAGCAACGGACTGACGGCACCGCACGGCCCGGCGCAGCAGCGGGTGATCCGGCAGGCACTCGCGCGGGCCAGGCTGACGCCCGCCGACGTCGACGCGGTGGAGGCACACGGCACCGGCACCCGGCTGGGCGACGTCATCGAGGCGGAGGCGTTCCTGGCGACCTACGGTCACGGGCCGCGCGAACGCCCCCTGTGGCTGGGCTCGGTGAAGTCGAACATCGGTCACACCCAGGCCGCCGCCGGGGTGGCGGGCGTGATCAAGACAGTGCAGGCGATGGCGCACGGACTGCTGCCCCGCACGCTGCACGCGGACGAACCCACCGGCCGCGTCGACTGGTCGTCGGGGCAGGTGGCGCTGCTCACCCGACCGGCACCCTGGCCGAGGACCGACCGCCCGCGCCGGGCCGGGGTGTCCTCGTTCGGCATCAGCGGCACCAACGCCCACGTGGTGCTTGAGGAGGCGCCGCAGGACGCGGGCACACCACCGCGGACCCCGGAGGCGGACGATCGCGCCGCACGCGTGAGCGACCACCCCGGCGGCGAAGGCGGCGGTGCGGCGTCGGCGGCCGTCGCGGTCCCGGTGTCGGCGCGGACCGCGTCCGCACTGCGGGCCCAGGCGCGACGGCTGTACGCGCGGGTGGCCGCGGACGCGGACGTGACCCCGCTGGACGTCGGCTTCACGCTCGCCACCGCCCGTACCGCCTTCGAGCACCGGGCCGTGCCGGTGGTCCGGAACCGTACCGAACTGCTCACCGCGCTCCAGGCGGTGGCGGAAGGCGCGGCCCCGGCCGGAACACACACCGGCACCGCCCGCCGCCAGGGCCCGCTGGCCTTCCTCTTCACCGGACAGGGCAGCCAACGCCTTGGAATGGGAAGGGAGTTGTACGCGTCGGCGGACCGGCACCCCGGCTTCGCGCGGTCCCTCGACGAGACCTGCGCCCTGCTCGACCCCTGGCTGCCGCTGCCCTTGCTCGACGTCCTGTTCGCCGCCCCCGGCACCGAGGAGGGCGCACTCCTGGCCACCGCCCGGTTCGCGCAGCCCGCGCTCTTCGCCGTGGAAACGGCCCTGGTCCGGCTCCTCGCGGACTGGGGAGTGCGGCCGGATCTGCTGGCCGGGCACTCGCTGGGCGAGGTGACCGCCGCGCGGGTCGCCGGAGTGCTGTCGCTCGGTGACGCGTGCGCCCTGGTCGCGGCCAGGGGCCGGCTGACGGACGCGCTGCCGCCCGGTGGCGCGATGGCTTCGCTGGCCGCCGGTGCGGACGAGGTGGCGGACCACCTCGCGCGGACGGGGCACGCGGTGGAGATCGCCGCCGTCAACGGGCCCCTCGCGGTGGTCGTCTCCGGGGACGAGACCGCTGTGGCACGGACCGTCGCGGACTTCCGCGAGCAGGGGCGCCCGGCGACACCTCTGCGGGTCACCCACGCCTTCCACTCGGCCCGGATGGAACCCATGCTGGGCGACTTCGCCGAGGTGGTGCGCGGTCTGTCCTTCGCCGCGCCCCGGCTGCCGCTGGTCACCGCCGTGGCGGGACGGGCGGCGACCGATGAGGAGCTGCGCTCACCGGACTTCTGGGTGGACCACGTCCGCCGCCCCGTGCGGTTCGCCGACACGGTGGCCCAGTTGCGCGACCGTGGAGCGGCGCACTACGTCGAGGTGGGGCCGGGCGGCGTACTGACCGGCCTGGTGCGGGACGGCGTCGCGGAGCAGACCCCGGCACCGCTCGTGCTGCCGACCCTGCGTCAGGCCCGGCCGGAAGCCGACGCCCTGGTGGGGACCGTGGCGGCCCTGCACAGCCACGGGACGCCCGTCGACTGGGAAGCCGTCTTCGCCGGACGCGGCCCCCGGCGCGTATCCCTGCCCACCTACGCCTTCGAGCGCCGCCGGTACTGGCTCGAAGCCTCGGTACGGCACCGGCCGGCACCCCCGTACGAGAAGCCGCTCCACCCCTTCCTGACCCACCGCGCCGCGACGGCCGACGGCGGCCTGGTGCTGGGCGGACCGCTCTCCGTACGCGACCACCCCTGGCTGGCCGACCACACCGTGGCGGGCACGGTGCTGCTCCCCGGCACCGCCCTCGTCGAGATGGCCCTGCA
Organism: Streptomyces sp. NPDC050703; assembly: GCF_040654435.1. Taxonomy (NCBI): domain Bacteria; kingdom Bacillati; phylum Actinomycetota; class Actinomycetes; order Kitasatosporales; family Streptomycetaceae; genus Streptomyces; species Streptomyces sp. NPDC050703. Next base: position 71,063 of record NZ_JBFAHX010000009.1, on the reverse strand, counting down.
CGCCGGTGCGTCGCTCGGCACACCCGGCCTGCACGAACTCGTGCTGACCGCGCCGCTGGCGCTGCCTCCGGACGGCACCGTCGAACTCCGGGTGACGGTGTCCGGGCCGGACGGCGCGGGGCGGCGCACCGTCCACTTCCACGCCCGTCCGCAAGCCTCGGACGACGACCGGCCCTGGCACCCGCACGCCGCCGGCACACTCGGACCGGTGGAACAGCCGGAGGACCGGGCCACCGCCACCGCCGCCGGTTCGTGGCCGCCACCGGGCGCCGCCCCGCTGTACGACGACGGCTCCGAAGGCGACCCGTACGGGCCCTTGGCCGAGGCCGGTCTGGGCTACGGCCCCTCCTTCCGCGGCCTGCGTGCCGCCTGGCGCCACGGGCAGGAGCTGTACGCCGAGGTCGCCCTGCCCGAGACCGCTCGGGCCCCGCTCGCGGAAGAGGGCGCCCCGCAGTTCCTGCTGCACCCCGCACTGCTGGACGCGGCTCTGCACGTCCTGGCCGTCGGCAGCCGCACGGCGGGCCGTGCCGAGGCGACCGAGGAGGGCGGCGCCGGGGTGGCCCTGCCGTTCGCCTTCGAGGGAGTGGGCCTGCACACCACCGGCCGGCAGCGGCTGCGGGTGCACGTCACATCGGCGGCGAACGGGCGGGCCGAGGTGCGACTGGCCGACGGGGGAGGGGCGCCGGTGGCGACGGTGCGTTCGCTGACGCTGCGACCGCTCCGGGTGCCGCCCCCGCACGCGGCGCCGGCATCGAAGGACCCGGCCGCCGGGCTCCTCCACCGCGTAAACTGGACGCCCCTGCCTCAGCCGCCCGCGGCCCCGACGGCGCCCACCTGGGGCGTCATGGGACCGGTCGGCACCCGGCTGGCCGCCGCCCTCGCGCCCCGAGGCTCCGGCGTTCCGGTCCACCCCGACCCGGCATCGGCGGGTGAAAAAGCACCCGGTGTGGTCGTCGTCCCGTGTCCGGCACCGTCGGCCACGACCGCGGCGCACGGTGCGCGGGACCAGGCGGCACAGGTACTTGCCGCGACGAGCCAGGCCCTGGAGCTGATCCAGGAGTGGCTGGCCGAGCCGCGTCTGGCCGCTTCCCGCCTCGTCCTCGTCACATCCGGCGCCGTCTCCCCGGTCGAGGGCGGCGACGCCGACGCGGGGAACCGCGCACTGGCCCATGCGGCGGTGTGGGGCCTCGTCCGCTCGGCCCAGCGTGAGAACCCGGGCCGCCTGGCCCTGGTCGACATGGACGACCACCCCGACTCCTGGCGACTGCTCCCCGCCCTCCTCGCCGCGGCGGAGCAGGCACACGGCGCGGCCCCGGAAACGGCCGTACGGAACGGGACGGCGTTCGTCCCCCGCCTCGTCCCGGCCGACGGCCGCGGGCAGCGCGGGCGGCGGCTCGATCCCGACGGAACCGTCCTGGTGACCGGCGGCACCGGTTCGCTCGGCATGCTGGTCGCACGGCACCTGGTCACCGCGCACGGAGTACGGCATCTGGTCCTCGCCGGCCGACGAGGCCCCCGGGCACCGGGAGCGGACGCGCTCGTCGCCGAACTCGCCGGACACGGCGCGGAGGCGAGCGTGCGGGCCTGCGACCTCACGGACCGGGCCCAACTCGCCGCGCTGCTCGCCTCCGTACCCGCGGCCCACCCGCTGACCGGCGTGGTCCACGCGGCGGCGGTCCTGGACGACGGCATCGTCCCCGCCCTCACCCCCGCCCGGCTGGAACGCGTGCTGCGGCCCAAGGCCGACACCGCCCTCGCCCTGCACGAACTGACCCAGGGGCACGACCTGGCGATGTTCGCGCTGTTCTCCTCCATCGCCGGTGTCCTCGGCTCCGCGGGGCAGGCCAACTACGCGGCGGCCAACCACGTCCTGGACGCGCTCGCACGACACCGCGCACGGCTCGGTCTGCCCGGCACGTCCATCGCCTGGGGCCCGTGGCGGCAGAGCGACGGCATGATGGCGCACCTCACCGAGGTGGACCTGCGCAGGATGGCCCGCTCCGGCTTCGTCCCGCTCGGCCAGGAGGAGGGCCTCGCCCTCTTCGACGCCGCCGTGGCCGGTGACGACCCCGAGGTGGTCGCTGCCCACATCGCCGCGGCGGCTCCGCCGGAGACGGCCGGCCACCGGACACCGGCTCCCGCCGCGCCGGCACCGGGCGGCGACGGCCGGACCCCGCTCACCCGTCGACTGGCCACCGCCTCCCCCGACCAGTGGGCGGCCATGCTCCTCACGGAGGTCCGGGCGCGGGCAGCCGCCGTCCTCGGCCACCCCGAGGGCGCGGACGCGATCGACGAGAGCGACCGGTTGACGGACCTGGGACTCGACTCCCTGGCCGCGGTCGACCTGCGCAACACGCTCTCGGCGTCGACGGGTCTCGCACTGCCGTCCACGCTGCTCTTCGACTTCCCCACGCCGCGCTCGGTCGCCGCCGAACTGGCGGACCGGTATGCCAGGGACGCCGCCACCCCGGAACAGCGGCACATCACCGGCCTCCCGGCACCGGTCGCAGCGGACGCCGGTGACGCCCCGGACTCCCTCGGCGCCCTCTTCCGCGGCGCCTGCCTGCGGGGCCGTACCTGGGACGGCATGGTGCTGCTCACCATCGCGGCGCGCCTGCGGCCGGCCTTCGACGAAGCCGGGGCCACCGGGGCGGTGCTGGAACCCGTCCCCCTGACATCGAGCGGCACGGGCGCCCGGCTGATCTGCTTCCCCTCCTTCAGCATGCACTCGGGCCCCTACGAGTACGCGCAGTTCGGCGCCGGGCTCGAAGGGCTGCGGCCCGCCACGGCGCTGCGGCACCCGGGCTTCGAACCCGGTGAGGCCCTGCCCGCCACCCTGGACGCCCTGATCGCCGCGCAGACCGCGGCGGTCCTGGCCGTCGCGGGGGAGGAGCCACCGGTGCTGTTGGGCCGCTCGGCCGGCGGCTGGGTCGCCCAGGCCGTGGCCGAGCGCCTGGCAGCCGATGGCTCCGCGCCGGCCGCCCTCGTCCTGGTGGACACCTACCCGCACGACGCGGACAGCCATGGGCAGTCGCTCTCCGCGCTGACGTCGGACATGCTGCGCCGCGCCGCGGCGGCCCCGTCGGCCGACACCGGCCGGCTCACCGCCATGGCCGGATACTTCGACCTCTTCGCCGACCGGAAACCCACCCGGCTCACCGCCCCGACCCTGTACCTGCGGGCCCGCGACCCGCTCCCCGGCACGGAACCCGCCCCGCCCTGGAGCCTGCCGCACACCGAAGTCACCGTGCCCGGGGACCACTTCACCGTACTGGAGGAACACGCCCGGACGACGGCACTGGCCACCCACCACTGGCTGACCGACACCATCCCCGGCTGAGCGGGACCAACCCCGGTTGACCTTCACCTTGGGGGAGGCCACACCATCGGTGGGGCCGGGCGAAGCGCCCGGCACGAGGAGGAAGAACATGGGACTGCTGACCATAGGGGCGTTCGCGAAGGCGTCCCGGCTGTCGCCGAAGGCACTGCGTCTCTACGACGACCTCGGTCTGCTGACCCCGGCGCGCGTCGACCCGGTGACGGGCTACCGCCTCTACGCCCCGGACCAACTGGAGCAGGCCCGACTGGTGGCGTGGCTGCGGCGCCTGGACATGCCGCTGGCCCGCATCCGGCACGTGTGCGCGCTGGACCCGGACGCGGCGAGCCAGGAGGTCCGGGCCTTCTGGGCGCGGGTCGAGGCCGACGTCACCGCCCGGCGGGACCTGGCCGGCTTCCTCATCGACCATCTCGCAGGGAAGGACCCCACCATGTCCCCGACCACCGAGCCGCTGTCGATCCGCTACGCCGCGCTGTCCGACACGGGCCTCGTGCGCGAGAGCAACCAGGACACCGCCTACGCCGGCTCCCGGCTGCTCGCCGTCGCCGACGGCTGCGGGAGCCGCGGGGCCCCCGCGGGCGCGGCCGCCGTCGACGCGCTCAAGCACCTCGAAACCGACGGCATCCCTGCGGGCAACCTCCTGAACGTCCTCGAAGACGTCGTCGACCGGGCCAAGCAGGCCGTGCACGACGTCACCGGGGGCGGCACCTCGCCCGAGTACACCGGCACGACCCTCACCGCGATGCTCTGGACCGGATCACAACTGGCCCTCGTCCACATCGGCGACTCGCGCGTCTACCTCCTGCGCGACGGAGAGATGTTCCAGATCACCCACGACCACACCATGGTCCAGTCGATGGTCGACGAAGGACGCCTCAGCCCCGAGGAAGCCGCGTCCCACCCGGAGCGCTCACTGCTCGTCCGGGCCCTTGGCCAAGGGGCCGACGGCACCCCCGACATGCGCCTCCACGACGCGCGGGCGGAAGACCGCTACCTGCTCTGCTCCGACGGCCTCTCGACCGTCGTGCCGCAGCAGGACATCCACCGGGTGCTCTCCGAGGTGAGCGGACCCGAGCAGGCCGTCCGCGAACTCGTCGCCCTCGCCAACGGCCTCGGCGGCCCCGACAACGTCAGCTGCGTCGTCGCCGACGTCGTCTGACTCCGGCAGGAGGCCGGGGCCCTCGCCTACGCGTGGGCCGGGCGGTCCGCCGAGACCAGCCACGAGGTGCTGATCAGCCGGACCGTGCCGTCCGCCGTCTCCCGGGCGCGCAGATGGTCCGTCAGGGTGCGGCGGGCGCGGGACCGCGTGGGCGCGTCCGCCTGCTCCATCAAATGGCGGCCGGGCCCCGTGCCCAGGAGGAACGCCGCCGCGTCAGCGGCTCCGTGCCCCCATGTCCCGTACGCCTGGACCCGGTCGACGCCGATACCGGTGTACCCGGCTGCGGTGAGCACCGCGCGGATGCGGTCCGGGGCTGCCAGGGAGAACATCCCCGGCAGGCCCGGCCGTCCGAAGTCGCCGACGGGCAGGACGTCGCGCAGTGACGCCATGGCGGTCACCCAGCCGTTGAGCGCGGCATCGGCCGGGGTGACGAACGCCAGGCGCCCACCGGGCCGCAGCGCCCGCAGGACGTTGCCGAAGGCCGCCACCGGGTCGGCGAAGAACATCACCCCGTAACGGCTGACGGCCGCGTCGAACGAAGCTTCCTCGAAGGGGTGCACCTGGGTGTCACCCTGGGCGAACGCGGCATTCGTGACACCCTCGGCCTCCGCGCGGGCCCGCGCCTCGGCCAGCATCGGCCCGGACAGGTCGACACCGAGCGCGTGCCCTGCGGACGCTCTGCGCGCGGCGAGGCGCGTGGTCTGTCCGGAGCCGCAGCCGAGGTCGAGGACCCGGTAATCGCCCGCGATCCCCGCGGCATCGAGCAGCGGCTCGTCGAAGCCCTCGTTCACGGCGTTCCACCGGTCCTGGTTGCGGGCCCAGTGCGAGCCTTCGGGGCCGTTCCATGCCTGGGCCTGCTGGGTGTTGACGACGTCCGGCACGAGTCCTCCTGCGGCGACTGATGATGACGGCCCCCATGGCAGCCCGCCCCACGGGCGCGGAACTCACCCGAAGGGCAGGCGCTCACCATGGGTATGGGCGCTTGCCCAAACAGTATGGGCGGATGCCCAAACTGGCAATCCCCGTTATCGTGCACGGAGTCGCAGCCATCCAGAGCGGAAGAGAGAGCCCCATGTCACCGCGCGGAGTGTCGACGCCGGACGTACGCGAGCGGCTGTTCGCGGCGGCCGAGCGCGTCGTGGAGCGGGACGGACCCGGCGCGCTCACCAGCCGGGCCGTCACCACCGAAGCGGGCTGCGCCAAGGGCCTGCTGCACGCGCACTTCGCGGGGCTCGACGCGTTCGTGGCCGAGCTCTGCCTCGACCGGTTCGCGCGGACGGCGGAGCGGGCACGGGCGCTCTCGCGGCTCGTCGGGCAGGACACGGTGGTACGGAACCTCGACGCCGTCGCCCTCACGCTGCTCGACTCCGCGGGCCCGGCCCTCTCGGGCCTGGCCATGAGCCGGGCCACCTCCACGCGGCTGATCCGCGAGGCCCTGGCGGGCGGAGCGCCCGGCTTCACCGCCATCGAGGAGGCCGTCACCGCCTATCTGGTGGCCGAGCAGAGGCTCGGCCGGGTCGCGGAGACCACCGACCCGGGCAGCGCGGCCCTCGCGATCGTCGCCACCGCCCACCACCTCCTGATGACCGGCGGACCGGGCACACCTGACCCGCGCCCCCGCGTCCGGCGCCTGGTGGCCACGCTGGTGGAGGGCTGAGGGCTGAGGGCTGAGGGTTGCGGACTGAGGGCCGTCGGGAGGCATCGAGTGGGCCGGTGGGGCCGAGGGGGGCGAATTAAGGCACTGACAGATCGCCGCGTCTGTGGTTAGGATTCCGGCGATGAAGAACTTCTCCTCGCACGGAACGGGGGAATCTTTCGCGCAAGGTGAGTGCTGATGGCACCTCACCTCGCGAACGAGATTCCGCCCCACCTGTTGATGTGGCAGCGCGTACGCGGATACGCCGTGCCACAGTCCATGATCGAGACCGCGACCGCACGGCGTGCCGCCGGTGACTGGGCGGGAGCCTGTGCCGCCGCACACGTCGACGTCGACCTCGATCTGCGCGCCGTCCGCAACCGCCACGGCACCGCGTTCCTCACCCGCCTCCGCGCGGATCTGCGTCGGCTGACGCCCGATCTGCTGCGCTGGCACATGCCCCGGATCGCCCCCGACGGCCGGCTCAGGCCCGGCCTCACCCTCTCCCTCATCCGCTACGGAAGTTACGCCGACACACCCTTGCACCTGGTCATACGGACACCGCCGGCCTGGGCGGACGCCGGGCAGCGGATGTCCCTCGCCCTGTGGGACGGGGCCGTGGCCGCCACCGCCGGGCGCCGTTACGCATCCCCGCATCCACACCCCCACCCCGACCGGCGCTTCCGGCTCGACCTGCACAGGCACCTCTGGGACGCGGGGCGCAGCGGGGAGCTGGGAGTCCGCAGCGGGGCGAGCGGGACGAACCCGCCCGAGGGCGGCTGGGCGCTGAGCCGTTGGGCGCCCGAGGCGGAGCTGCTGCTGCGCGCCGAGGGGCGGCCTCGGGGGGCCTTCACCGTGCGGCTCGGCGCGCGCGGTCGCCGGGTGACGCTCGAACTCGTCGCCCCCGACGCCGGCCACGCCCCTACGGCGCGGCCGCCGGCCGAGGTGCTTCCGCCGCAGGAGGTCGCCGCGCTGCCGGTGCTTCCCGAGGCCGCGGCCAGGACCCTGCCCGACCTGGAGCTGGTGCGGGCCGGCCTGGTCACCTCCGGGTGCCTGCATCCGCTCGTCGCCGCGGCACTCCCGGCGTTCGCCGGGGCGCCGTCGGCCACCGGCCGGACCGCGGGGTCCGGCGATCCGCACCGCGTCCAGTGCCGGGGCGAGATCCACCGCATCGCGCTGCGGGACGGCGTGCTGACCGCCGTCGACCACGACCCGGACCAACTGCGCCGCGAAGCGCTGCTGGTGGCCCTGGGCGGGCCGCCGCTGCCCTGCCTGCGGGCCATCGACGCGGTGCACCGCGACCCCGAAGCACTGCCCGCGGTGCGCGAGCGGCTCGGCCACGGGGATGTCACCGGGGCACTGGCCGTGGTCGAAGGGCTGCTCGGTACCGGAGCGGTCCTGCGTGACGGGCCGCTGCGGGAGGCACTGGAGTCCGCCGCGGCCCGCCGCGTCGACCACGGTCTCTTCCGGGCCGGGCTGGTCACCGGGGACGCCGGGGCGTGGACCCGGTCCCGCACCCGCGGCGGCTCGGACGGTGACGAGGACGACGGGAGCGACGGGTACGCCGGGGGCGCCGCGCGCCCCGACCCCGCCCACGCCGAAGCGGCTCGCCGTCCCCGCGTCGACCGCCGTACACCGGTCATGACGCGCCGCAAGCGCGGTACGCGGTCCCACCCCCGCACCGGGCTGGCTTGCTGACCGGCTGCTCCTATTCACCGAAGCCTTCGCGCCGGGCTGGCTTGCTGACCCGGCCGCTCTCACTTACCAAAACCCTTGCGCCGGGCTGGCTTGCTGACCCAGCTACTTGCACTCACCGAAGCCCTCACGCCGGGCTGGCCTGCTGACCCGGCTGCTTGCACCCACCGAAGCCCCCCGCCCGCACGGCTCCGTGACCGCCGGGCGTGGGCGCCGCCCCGCAGCAGCACGGCCCCGTACGCCCTTCGCCGCCCACGCGTGGCGCTTCACGACTTCGCGCTCCGGGACGGGACCGCCCCGTCCTCCTGACCCACTCAGGTGATGCCCATGACCGCCAGTACCCTCCTGCCCACTCCGCACCCGGCCGCCGGCGCCGGCATGCCCGTACCGGCGTGTCCGGAGCCACCCGGCGCCGGCGCCCGGCTCGCCCTCGCCGACGACCTGCTGTCCCTCCTGCGAACGACCACCACCGAGCCGCGCCCCGACGAGCAGCTCGAAGCGCTCACCCTGGCGGTCTCGGCCGACCTGCCCGTGCTGCTCTGGGGAGAACCCGGCATCGGCAAGACCGCGGCGCTGACCCAGCTGGCGGCCTCACTCGACCTGCCGCTGACGACCGTGATCGCCAGTGTCCACGAGCCGTCCGACTTCTCCGGGCTGCCCGTCGTCGGTGACGACCCGGCGACGCAGGGCGTGCCCATGGCACCGCCGCAGTGGGCCGTCGAGCTCGTACGCGCCGGGCGGGGACTGCTGTTCCTCGACGAGTTGTCCACCGCCACCCCCGCCGTGCAGGCCGCCCTGCTCCGGGTGGTCCTGGAGCGGCGGGTCGGAACGCTGCGACTGCCCTCGGGCGTACGCGTCGTGGCCGCGGCCAACCCGCGCGCCTCGGCGGCGGACGGGTGGGAGCTGAGCCCGCCGCTGGCCAACCGCTTCGTGCACCTGTACTGGACGCACGACCGTGAGGTGGTGGTGCGCGGCCTCGGCGGGGTGTGGCCGCGGGCCGAACTGCCCCGGCTGCTGCCCGAGCGGCTGCCGGAGGCGGTGTCCTTCGCCCGGCGCGTGGTGTGCGGCTTCCTGGAGGTCCGGCCGACGCTGATCCACCGGCTGCCGAGCACCGAGACGCGGCGTGGCGGGGCCTGGCCGTCGCCACGGAGTTGGGAGGCCGCGTTGACCCTGCTCGCCTTCGCCACGGCCGCGTCCGTCTCCCGGGACGTCCTTGCGCTGCTGGTGCGGGGCGCGGTGGGGGACGGCCCCGGCCTCGAACTCCTCGCGTATCTGGACCGGTTGGACCTGCCGGACCCGGAGACGCTGCTCGCCGATCCGGCCGCCGCCGAACTGCCCGAACGCGGCGACCTGCGCCAGGCGGCACTGGACGCGGTGGTGGCGGCCGTCGGGGCGCGGCCCGAGCGGCAGCGGTGGGAGGCGGGCTGGGCGGTGCTGGCCCGCGCGCTGGAGACCGGCGCCCCCGACCTCCTCGTCGCCCCTGCGACGACGCTGGCCGCGCTGCGGCGCGACGACTGGGAGGTGCCGGACACGGTGGAGCGGCTGACCCGGGTGGTCGGCCTCGCCCGGCGCGCCGACCGCTCCGTGGAGCGGGCCACGGCGGTGAACGGACCGGCCGCGGGGCGACGCCGATGATGGGCCCCGCACGGCGCCCGCTGCCCCGCGGGGAACAGCGTCCGCTGCCCCGCCCGCTTCCTCGGCCCGCGCCGCCGCGGCCGGTGCGGGCCGGGGCGGCGGGGCCGCCGTCCCGTTCCGGGGGCGGGCACGGGCTCCCCCTGGACAGGGAGAAACTGCTCTCCGCCCGGCTGCACGCGGTGAAGGTCCGGCCCTACCTCGCCGACGCGCTCTTCGCCCTGCACGTGGTGGAGGACCGGACGGTGCCGACGATGGCGGTGGACGCCCACTGGCGCTGCTACGTCTCCGCGGGTTTCGTGGCGCGCACCCCCGTGGAGGAACTGGCGGGGGTCTGGGTGCACGAGGTCTCGCACCTGCTCAGGGACCACCACGGGCGGGGCGAGCGGTACGCCCGCGAACACGAGCGGTACGGACCCGGCGAGCGGTTGCGGCGCAACATCGCCGCTGACTTCGAGATCAACGACGACATCTACGGCGACGGCCTGCCCCGCCCCACCGGGGTCGTACTGCCGTCGCTGCTCCGGTTGGGCGATGGGCTCCTGATGGAGGAGTACCTGCGCACGGCCTCGATGTCCGGACTCGCCGCGGAGCTGGCCTGGCTCGACTGCGGCAGCGGAGCCGACGGCCAGGAGCGGCCCTGGGAACTCGGCCCCGACGGGGCGCACGGGCTGACCCGGCAGCAGCGTGACGCGGTGCGCTTCCGGGTCGCGGAGGGCATCAAGGGCCGGCCGGGCAGCGCGCCGGAAGGGTGGCGCCGCTGGGCGGACGAGGCGTTCCAGCCCCCGCAGCCCTGGCGGCGGTTGCTCGGCTCGGCGATCCGCTCGGCGGCGGGCGCGCCGGGGGTGGGCGAGAACCACAGCTACCGCCGCCCCTCCCGGCGTTCGGCCGGTGTCCCCGGCGTGGTGCTGCCCAGCCTGCGCCGTACGCCGCCCAGGGTCTGCGTGGTGATCGACACCTCCGGTTCGGTGAGCGACGCCGAGCTGGGCGCCGCGCTGCTGGAGGTCGCGGCGATCGCGCGGGCGGTGGGCGGGCGGCGCGACCTGGTCTCGGTGATCTCCTGTGACGCGGCGGCCGGGGTCGCCGTGCCGCTCTGCCGGGCCGAGCGCGTGGAACTGGTCGGCGGCGGCGGAACGGACCTGCGCTCCGGGTTCGCCCGCGCGCTCCGGAGCCGGCCGCGGCCGGACGTGATCGTCGCCCTCACGGACGGCCAGACCCCCTGGCCCTCGGCCCAGCCGCCCTGCCGCACCGTCGTGGGTCTCTTCCCCCGCGTGACCCGAGACGCCGACGAGGAAAACCCGGACTACGTCCCGGACATCCCGCCGCCCTGGGCCCGTGTCGTCACCATCGGCTGAGAGCCTCTGTCCACAGGCGTGAAGTCGGGCAGAGCGAGCGCCGAGTAGGCCGGTCGCCCCTCCGCGGCGGGCAGGGTGCGGAGTCCGCGCAGCATCGCGTTGCGCCGCTCCAGGGCCCGGGCGGTGGTGGGGAAGAGGGAGGCGCCGCCCTCGCCGACCAGGTCCTGGTTCGCGGTCACGAACCCCCGCGTACCGCGTTCGTACGCGGCGAAGCCCTCGGCGTGGTCGCGGTCCGCGAGGGAGGCGGCGAGCATGTACGCACCGACGAGTGCGAGGCTCGACCCCTGCCCGGTGAGGAACGAGGGCGCGTACGCGGCGTCGCCCACCAGCGCGACCCTGCCGCTCGACCAGCGGGGCATGCGGATCTGACTGACCCCGTCGAAGAACAGGTCGTCCGCGTCGCGCAGGGCGGCGAGCATGCCGGGCACCTCCCACCCCGCGTCGGCGAAGACCGAGGCGACCAGGGAGCGCTGGGCCCCGGGATCTCTGAACGCGTCGAACGGCGGCTCCGGGCGGGCGAAGTCGAGGAAGGCGTGGACCTCGTCGTCGTTGTTCCCCACGGCGTAGAGAGCCGCGGCCCTGCCCGGGGTGTTCCACATCATGATCTCGCGGGAGAGCCCCAGGGTGTTGCGCATGGTGAAACCGGCGAAGCAGTGGCCGAGGTACCGGTGGAACCGCTCCTCGGGTCCGAAAAGGAACTCCCGGGTACGTGAGTGCATGCCGTCCGCACCGAACACCATGGCGAACGTACGACTGCCGCCCCCGCGGAAGGTGACGTCGACCCCCTGTCCCGACTGGTCGAGGGCGGCGACGGAGTCGTCGAACAAGAACTCCACGTCGTCGCGGACCACCGAGTGGAGGGCGTCGGTGAGATCCCCGCGCCGCACCTCGATGTCCCGTCCCGCGGCACTGCCGGCGACGGCGTGCGGGTCGACCGAGGCCACCTCGCCGCCGTCCCCGTCGAGGAAGGTGATGCGGCGCGAGTCGACGTGCGCGTCGCGCAGTCGCGGCAGCACCCCCATCCTGCGGACGACGTCGACAGCGGTGCCGCGCACGTCGACGGGGTAACCACCGCTGCGGACGGTCGCCGCCTTCTCGACCACCGTGACCGCGTATCCGGCGCGGTGCAGCCAGAACGCGAGGGCCGACCCCGCGATGCCGGCCCCCGATATCAGGACCTCGCGCCGGCGCGGGGCACGGGCGGTCCGCAGCGGGTGGCTGCCCGTCAGAGGCCGCCCGTCCCTCAGATGCTGTCCGCCCGTCAGTGGGTGGGTGCGGTTCATGCCTTGGCTCCTTTGTTCATGGTGCGGACGACGGACAGGGACAGTGCCGTGACGACCCCGGCGACGACGAAGCCGGTGACGAAGGCCGATTCGGCGGGGACATCCGACCCGGCAGGCGTACCGGCGGTGAGGATCGCACCACTGGCCTGCACTCCCACCGCGTAACCCAGTACGCGGGTCACCAGGACCAGGCTGGTGGCGATGCCGGTGTCACCCCGCTCGACGGAGGTGGCGGTGCTGGTCACCATCGCCGTGACGCACAGGCCGTTGGCCAGCGCGATCACCGTCTTGCCGACGACGAGGTGCCAGACCTCGGTGTGCACCGCCGCCAGGAGCAGCAGGGCGGTGACCATCATGACGACCCCGGTGGTGACCACGGCGCGCGAGCCGAAGCGGCGCACACCGAGCCCGCTGACCGGCCCGGCCAGCGACGCGGCCACCGCGCCGGGCAGCAGGAAGAAGCCGATCGCGGTCGCACTGGCCCCGAAGCCGTACGCGTCGTCGGACACCGCGAACAACTGCGGGACGAGATAGACCGCCACCGAGGTGCCGACACAGATCACGAACGTCAGCACACACGACTTCCACACCGCGGGCCGTGCCAGCATCCGCAGATCGACCATGGGCGAGGCCGCGCGGCGCTCGACGGCCACCCACCCGGCCGCGAAGGCGGCGAGCACCACGACGACGGCGCCGAGCACGAGCGGTCGCGAGCCGATCTCGGGTGCCAGCGCGAGCGCGAGCATGAGGGTGACCAGCGTCCCGCTCAGGAGGAGAAGGCCGGGCCAGTCGATCCCCGCCTCGTCCGACCTGCCCGGCGGATCGTGCGGCAGCAGCCTGTTCACCAGCAGGGTGGCCGCGATGACGGCGATCGTCGGCAGCGCGAACATCCAGTGCCGGGACAGGCCTTCGGCGACGGGCCCTGCGGACAGCGTTCCCGCCATCCCGCCGCCCACGAACAACCCGCTGACCACCCCGATGGCCACTTTCGCCTCGCCCTCGGGGAGGTGGGCGCGTACGAGGATGAACGACAGGGGCAGCGCGCCCACCATCGCCCCCTGCAGCACCTGGCCGAGCAGCAGGACCGGCAGGTTCGGCGCCAGCGCGGACACCAGGCCACCGGCGCTGACCACCGCCATCAGCCGTATCAGGACCCGTTTTCCGCCGTAGCGGTCGCCTAACTTGCCCGCGATCGGCGTGATGAGTGCGCCGGTGATGAGCAGCATGACGCTGAGCAACGCCCCTTCGGCGGGGCTCATGTCGAGTTCGCGTTGCAGGAGGGGAAGCGTCGGTGTCACCACCGACTCCAGGGCGCCGGTGGCCACCGCCAGCATGCCGAGGGCCGCGACAGCGGCCTTTCCGACGCGGACCGGGGGAGCCAGGGTTGCGGTCATGGACGTCCTTCCGTCTGTCTGTCCGTTGTCCGTCTGGACCAGAACTACACTACACGGTGTAGTAAAGTCAGGTTAGGATACGGCCATGCCGACCACGAAGACACTGCGCGAGGGGTCCGCGCGGAAGCGGGCCGCCATCCTCTCCGCGGCCCGCGAACTGTTCCTCGCCGACGGGTTCGACCGGACGAGCGTCGACGCGATCGCCGCCCGCGCCGAGGTGTCCAAGCGGACGGTCTACGACTACTTCGGTGACAAGCAGACGCTGCTGCAGGCGGTCGTCGACTCCGTCGGCCAGTCGCTGATCGCCACGATCCGGCGCATCCTCGACGACACGCTGACCGACCCGGCCGGGACCGCGGACCTGGAGGACGTCCTGGTCGCGTTCTCGATGCGCATCGCGACCGACATGCTCGGTTCGGCGGAGCACGCGACACTGCGACGCCTGGTCCGCGCGCAGTCCGGGCACCTGCCGGACCAGGGCGAGAACCCCATGGCCGACACCCCCGACGAGGCGCTCGCCGAGCGGTTCGCCGCCTTCGCGGCGGCCGGGCGGCTCGACGTCCCCGACCCCCGCCTCGCGGCCGACCAGTTCATCGCGCTGACCTTCGGCGTCGCCCTCAACCGGTACGGCTCCGCGAACGCCGCGGAGGACGCCCGCGTCGAACCGCTCATCGTCGAGGGAGTGCGGACCTTCCTCCGCGCCTACGGGGTGAAGTAGCCGCCGGTTCTCACTGCTACGGCGCTCCCGCGGGCATCCGCCTGCCGCGCGATCCGCGCGGACTCCTCGGCGATCGGCCGATCGCGGCGGATGCCATGGCCGAGGCCGGCATCGACATCTCCGCGGAGATCCCGAAGGCGCTCACCGTCGACGCGGTCAGGAAATCCGATGTCTGCATCACCATGGGCTGCGGCGACACGTGCCCCGGCTCCCCGGCAAGCGCTACCTCGACTGGGACCTGGCGGACCCCGCGGGGCAGGGGGTGGAGGCCGTGCGCCCGATCCGGGAGGAGATCGCCCCGGCCACGGCACGCGGACGGCGAGGTGAGACCGCCGACAAGGACGGCATGGCGCTGCAAGGACGGCGGCCGGGTTGACGGCGGCGCCCGGGGCGGACCCGGCGGAGCGGACCTCGACACGGTCGCCGGCCAGGTGGGTCAGCCAGCGGGAATCGGCCTCGCCTACGACCGCACGGCGACCCTCGCCCTCACCGCGGCGGGCAACAACTTCGAGCTCGCCATCGCCATCGCCACCTTCGGCGTCACCAGCGGTCAGGCCCTGTCCGGCGTCGTCGGCCCGCTCATCGAGGTGCCGGTCCTGATCGGCCTCGTGTACGTGGCCCTGGCGTGGCGCGGGAGTTCAGCGACCCGGCACCGGCACCCTCCCCGGACCACGCCTGAAGGCTCGTCAGTGGCTGCCGGTCAGCTCGCCGCTGAGCCTTCCGTGGATGCGCGCGCTGGCCTCGTTCAGGCCGATGATCTCGACGGTCTTGCCGCGGTCGGCGTACTTGGTCTCGATCGCGTCGAGGGCCGCGACGGACGAGGCGTCCCAGATGTGGGCGTGGGTGAGGTCGATGATGACCTTCTCGGCGTCGACGGCGTAGTCGAACTGGCCCACGATGTCGTTGGAGGAGGCGAAGAACAGCTCACCGGTCACGGAGTACACCACCGTCTCGCCGTCGGGCTCCGCGAGGGAGGTGACGTCGGCCAGGTGCGCGACGCGCCGGGCGAAGATGACCATGGCGGTGACGGACCCGACGACCACGCCGACGGCGAGGTTGTGGCTGACGACCACGCAGGCCACCGTGATGACCATGACGGCGATCTCGCCGGCGGGCATCCGCTTCAGGGTCTTCGGCGCGATGGAGTGCCAGTCGAACGTCGCGAAGGACACCATCACCATGACGGCGACGAGGGCGGCCATCGGGATGTCGGAGACGACGGGGCCGAAGACGACGCAGAGCACCATCAGGAACGAACCCGCGAGGAAGGTCGACAGGCGGGTGCGGGCGCCGGACACCTTCACGTTGATCATCGTCTGGCCGATCATCGCGCAGCCGCCCATGCCGCCGAAGAACCCGGTGACGATGTTGGCGACGCCCTGCCCGATCGACTCGCGGGTCTTGGAGGAGCGGGTGTCGGTGATCTCGTCGACCAGCTTGGCGGTCATCAGCGACTCCATCAGACCGACCAGCGCCATCGCGAGCGCGTAGGGGGCGACGGTGGTCAGGGTGTCCACGGTGAAGGGCACGTCGGGGAGGCCGGGCACGGGCAGGGAGGAGGGCAGCTCGCCCTTGTCGCCCACGGTCGGTACGGCGATGCCGGCGGCGAGGGTGATCGCGGTGAGGACGGCGATGGAGACGAGCGGCGCGGGGACCACCTTGGTGACCCTCGGGAAGGACACCATGAGCGCGAGACCGCCGACGATCAGCGGATAGACGGCCCAGGGCACGTCGTGCATCTCGGGGACCTGCGCCATGAAGACCAGGATGGCGAGGGCGTTGACGAAACCGACCATCACGCTGCGCGGCACGAAGCGCATCAGCCTGGCGACCCCGAGCGCCCCGAGGACGATCTGGAAGACACCGGCCAGGATCACGGCGGCCACCAGGTACCCCAGCCCGTGCTCCCGGTTGAGCGGGGCGATGACCAGGGCGACCGCGCCGGTCGCCGCGGAGATCATCGCGCGGCGACCGCCGACGATCGAGATGGTCACGGCCATCGTGAACGACGCGAACAGGCCGATCGCCGGGTCGACGCCCGCGATGACCGAGAACGAGATCGCCTCGGGGATCAGCGCGAGAGCGACCACGAGGCCGCCCAGGACCTCGGTGCGCCAGACCTTCGGGTCGTGCAGCCAGTCGGGGCGCAGGCCGCGCAGGCGCGCCGCCGGGGACAGTGCGGAGGGGGACAAGGGCAGTTACCTGTCGTGCTCGGGCACGCCCCACCATGGGCGGGGGCGTGCGTAAGGGCACGGAAGGGCCGGGGCGGCCGTCCGTGGGGCCCGGATGCGGCGGGTCGAAGTTCGGGGGCGCAGCAGGCGGCGGGCGCTGCGTCAGCGGTGCGGGATCACGGCGGGCAGGCGGCGGCGCCGGGCACGGGGGGCATGCGCACGCTCTCTCCTGCGGACGTCGGTCTCCACTGCGGGGGCTCCGTCGGCCCCGGCACGGCTGACAGGCGCGGAAGCGGGCCCGCACCAGGGGAGCGGGGCGGCACGGAACAACCCCGACGAACCCGTACTCTACCCTAACGTTAGAGTAGAGATCGGCATGGCCGCCCGCAGGCCCTGACGATCACGAGAAAGGGCCCCACGTGAGCAGCGAGCACATGCAGATCGGCGAGGTCGCCGCACGGACCGAGCTGTCGCTGCGCACCATCCGGCACTACGAGGAGACGGGCCTCGTGATCCCCTCCGCGCGCTCGCAGGGCGGCTTCCGCCTCTACACCGAGGCCGACGTGGCCCGCCTGATGGTCGTCCGCCGGATGAAACCGCTCGGCTTCACCCTGGACCAGATGCGCGACCTGCTGGAGGCCACCGGCCGCCTCGACTCCGGCGACGGACTTCCCGCCGAGGAGCGGGAGCAACTCCTGCGGCGGGTGCGCGAGTACGAGCGGGCCGCCGTCCGCAAGATCGACGAACTCCGGGTCCAACTGGGGCGCGCCGAGGAATTCGCCGCCACGCTGCGCGCCCGCCTCAAGCCCGCGGAGCCCGGGCCGCGGACCTGACAGCATCTTCCGGCCGAGTCCCTGACCGACTGCCGGGGCCCTGGTTCCGGGCCGGGTCACGCGGGGCCGGGCAGCCCCATGCGAGCGAGTTCTGCCGGGTCGACGACCGCGGTGATCCCGGTGATACGGCCTTCGGCGACCGTGAAGGCGAGCAGGGCGCGCGGGGTTCCGTCCGCGTGCCAGGAGAGGACGCCGGGGCGGCCGTCGACGGTCGCCGCGTGCCCGTGCGCCGAGCCGCCGGCCAGGCGCGCACGGCCGGCGACCTCGGTGGCCCCGATCGTGACGAACCGGCCGTTCGGCGTGTGGACGGTGAACTCCACCTCCGGATGGAGAACCCGCAGCAAGTCCTCGAACCGGCCCTCACCGGCCGCGGCCAGGAAGGCCCGCACCACCTCGCGCTGCTCACGCGCGCCGCTCGCGGGCTGCCGCGCGGCCCGCACCTTCCTGCGGGCGCGGCTCGTGAGCATCTTCGTGGCGTCGGCGGACTTGCCGAGGATCGCGCCTGTCTCCGCGTGGGGCACGGCGAACACGTCGTGCAGCACGAACGCGAGCCGCTCCTCGGGCCGCAGCGAGTCGAGGACCGTGAGGAGCGCGAGGCCGACGGAGTCCCCGAGCGCCACGAGTTCCTCAGGGGCGGGAGCGTCGTCGAGCGTCACGGTGAACTCCGGCAGCCGGTCGTCGAGGGCGACTTCGGGGCGGGCCCGGCCCGACCGCAGGACGTCGAGGCTGATGCGGCCGACCACGGTGGTCAGCCAGCCGCCGAGGTTGTCGATGGTGTCGGTGTCCTGGCGGGAGAGCCGCAGCCACGCCTCCTGTACGACGTCCTCCGCGTCGGCGTGCGAGCCGAGCACGCGGTAGGCGACGGCGCGGAGCCGGTCGCGGTGGGTCTCGAAGGCATCGGCGACCGGGCCGACCGGCTCCGCGGGGTGGATCTCGGGCATGTCGTTACCTCTCTGGAAGCTGCTCCGTCATAGGGGTGACGGGCACCAGCCCCGGAACGTAACCCCGACCAAGGAGAACACTCCTCATGGAGAACAGGCTCAAGAACAAGAACACCGGCAACCCCGATGTGTGGACGGCGATCCAGCACCTGCACAAGGCGATCGCCGCCGGGGGTGTCGACCCGAAGCTCCTCGCGCTCGTCCACCTCCGCGTCAGCCAGATCAACGCCTGCTCCGCGTGTGTCCACGCCGGTGCCGCCGGGGGCAAGAAGGCAGGCGACACCGACGAGCGGCTGCACAACGTGGCGGCGTGGCGCGAGGCGCCGTTCTACACCGACGCGGAACGCGCGGCCCTGGCGCTCGCCGAGGGCGCCACCCGGCTGCAGGACGGCGCGGAAGGTGTCACCGACGCGATCTGGGCGGAGGTCGACGCCCACTTCACCGAGGAGGAGATCGGCGCGATCAACCTGGAGATCGCGCTGACCAACTTCTTCAACCGGATCAACCGCACCATCAAGGAGCCGGCAGGCCGGGTCTGGGGCTGAGGGCAGACCGGTCCGCGGTGAACTCCCCTCGCCGCAACACACTCACAGGAGCAGGAGGCGGGCGCAGGTCGGTCCGTACCCGGCCTGACGGGACAGCTCGTCCGTGAGGGGGCGCCCGCACTCCCGGCACGTCGTGGACGGGCCCCCGTCGGCCGGCGTACACGACGGCGGCGGTGGTGACGGCGACATGCCGAGATCGGCCGGCCGGTCGTCGTCGCGCGCGGAGGCGAGCAGGGAGGTGACGGCGACCGTCGTGACGATCGGCACGACGGCCGTGACGACCGGCATGACGTGCGGGCGGGCGGCAAGGGCGGCCTTGACGGCCCGCTCACGGACGCGATGGGCGGCCAGCGACGCGGCGCTCCGCATACGGGCCCCGCGGCTCTGCTCGCCACCCTCGACCGCACCGGCCGGGGCGTCGCGGGGCGTCCGCTGCTGGTGCGGGGAAGCGTCATCCATGGTGCGGTCCTCCGGGGCCCGATGATCGGTCAGAGGTATTGTGCACCGGATCAGGAGCCGGGCGTGGCGTTCCCGTCGGACTCCACGGAGGCCGCTCAACCCTCGCACATTTCCCCGAAGTTGCCCGTTCGCGTGAATGCCGCGCACGCGAAGAGCCGACTGGCCGTATTTCCATAAAGTGAAGAGAGACAGTCTCAGTTGGTTGGGGAAAGGCGAGGTATTGATGCGGACAGAAGCGGTCGACCGGGTCCGATTGGTATTCACCCTGTTCGACGCCGACGGCAACGGCTTCATCGAGGCCGAGGATTTCGAGCTGATGGCCGGACGGGTCGCCGAGGCGGTGCCGGAGGCCGCCGACGCGAAGCGCAGCGCGATGCTGGCCGGCTTCCGGGCCTTCTGGGCGGCTCTGGCCGGCGAGTTGGACACCAACCGCGACGGCAGGATCGACTTCGAGGAGTTCAAGGCGGTCGTCCTCGCGCCGGAGCGGTTCGACGCCGCGATCGGCGAGTTCGCCGAGGGGCTCACGGCCCTGGCGGACCCGGACGGTGACGGGCTGATCGACCGACCGACGTTCGTGAAGGCCATGACGGCCATCGGCTTCGCACCGCCGAACATCCACGCGCTGTTCGACGCCCTGGAACCGACGGCCGCCGACCAGGTGGCCGTGTCGGCCTGGAATGAGGCCATCAAGGACTACTACCGCCCCGACCTCGCGGGTATCGCGGGAGACCGCCTGGTCGGGAGCCCCACCGGCTGAGCCGGCTGAGACAGGTGGCCGGTCGGCGACCACCTGTCTCACCCCGCCGATCGGCCGCGGTCGCCCTCACGGTCAGGAGGAGTCCCCGCGTGCGAACCGGCGCACACGGCGCACAGGGATTCCTCGTGACCACACCCGTTCACACTCCATGCGCCCTACCGGTCGCAAGGGGCCGCCTTGATGATGAACCGACCGCGAGGAACCCAGGCGACTCCACACATTCGCTTCCCCGCCGGGCGGACATGTGGTGGAAGGAGTGCAGTTTGTTACTTCTCATATCCCCGGACGGCGTCGAAGAGGCCCGCGACTGCGCGAAGGCCGCAGAACACCTCGACATCGTCGACGTCAAAAAGCCCGACGAGGGCTCGCTCGGCGCCAACTTCCCGTGGGTCATCAAGGAAATCCGCGAGACGATCCCGGCGAACAAGCCGGTCTCCGCCACGGTGGGCGACGTACCGTACAAGCCGGGCACGGTGGCCCAGGCGGCGCTCGGCGCCGCTGTCTCGGGAGCCACGTACATCAAAGTCGGCCTCTACGGCTGCACCACCCCGGACCAGGCCGTCGACGTCATGCGCGGGGTCGTCCGGGCGGTGAAGGACCACCGCCCGGACGCCCTCGTGGTCGCATCGGGGTACGCCGACGCCCACCGGATCGGCTGTGTGAACCCGCTGGCCCTGCCCGACATCGCCCACCGCTCCGGCGCCGACGCGGCCATGCTCGACACAGCGGTCAAGGACGGGACGCGGTTGTTCGACCACCTCACACAAGAGGTCTGCGCGCGGTTCGTCCGACTGGCCCACGAGGCGGACCTGCTCGCCGCGCTCGCGGGCAGCGTGCGGACGGCCGACCTCGGTGCGCTGACCCGCATCGGCACGGACATCGTGGGGGTGCGGGGTGCCGTCTGCGGGGGAGGAGACCGCAATACGGGGCGCATCCAACCGCACCTGGTGGCGGCCTTCCGGGCGGAGATGGACCGGCACGCCGGAGACCGCACGACGACTACCGCCGCCGCGAACTGACCCGACGATGAGGTTCCGCGCGGCGGTACTGCGCTCCTACGAGAGCCGCTTCGAGGTCGAGGAGGTCGACCTGAGATCGGGCCCTGCCGACGGTGAAGTCCTCGTCAGGATCGCGGGCTGCGGGATGTGCCGGACCGACCTCGCCGTGCGGCACTCGGCGGGACGCTCGCCGCTGCCTGCGGTGCTCGGGCACGAGGGGGCCGGGGTCGTGGAGGAGGTGGGCGGCCCGCACACCGGACTGGGCCGAGGCGACCACGTCGTGCTCAGCTTCGACTCCTGCGGACAGTGCGAGAGCTGCTCGGCCGCCGCCCCCGCCTACTGCGACTCCTTCGCCTCCCTCAACCTCTTCGGCGGGCGCACGGCGGACGCCGCGCGGTTCACCGACGCGGCCGGGAGCGGACTGGCCCCCCGGTGGTTCGGGCAGTCCTCGTTCGCCGAGTACGCGGTGGTCCCGGCCCGCAACACCGTCCGGACCGATCCCTCACTCCCCGTCGAACTGCTCGGACCGCTCGGCTGCGGCTTCCTCACCGGTGCCGGAGCGGTCCTGAACTCCTTCGGCGCCGGGCCAGGCGACACCCTCGTGGTCTTCGGCGCGGGTGCGGTGGGTCTGGCCGCGGTGATGGCGGCCACCGCCTCCGGAGCGGTGACCGTGGCCGTCGACCGGTTCCCGGAACGGCTGGCCCTGGCCGAACGGTTCGGCGCCACCGCGCTGCCCGCCGCCTCCGCCGACCTGCCCGGCCGCATCCGGCGACTGACCGACGGCGGCGCACACTACGCACTCGACACCACCGCCTCCGCCCGGCTCATCAACGACGCGCTCCGGGCCCTGCGCCCGACCGGCCACCTCGGCCTCGTGGCGCGCCTCCGCACCGCACTGGCCCTCGAACCCGGCGTACTGGACCGGGGCAGGAAGATCTCCCATCTCTGCGAGGGGGACGCCGTGCCGGCGCTGCTGATCCCGCGGCTGATCCGCCTGTGGCGGGCCGGGCGGTTCCCCTTCGACGAGCTGATCCGTACGTACCCACTGAGCGCCATCAACGACGCCGAACGCGACTGCGAGGCCGGCCGCGTGGTCAAACCCGTCCTGATTCCGGAGCACCCCGCGCCCGTATGACGCGCACACGCGTGTACGGACACAGGGACTCAACCCCGAGGGAGAACCGCGTGGTCGGCACAGCGCCCCGAAACACCGGCATGGAAGGCGTGCGGGGAGGTGTCGGCGTGACCGCCCTCCTGGTCGCCGCGGCACGGGCGATCGAGACCCACCGCCACGACTCCCTGGCACAGGACGACTACGCGGAACACTTCGTACGCGCCGCACCCGCGTCCGCCGACTGGCCGGTCCGCATCCAGCAGGCACCGGGCGGGGACGCGAACCCCCTGTGGGGGCGCTTCGCGCGCTACTTCGGCCTGCGGACCAGGGTCTTCGACGACTTCCTCCTCAAGGCGGCGCACACGGGCGGGGCCCGGCAGATCGTCCTGCTCGGGGCGGGGCTGGACTCGCGGGCGTTCCGGCTCGACTGGCCCGCGGGCTGTGTGATCTTCGAGGTCGACCAGGGAGACGTGCTGACGTTCAAGCACACGGTGCTCGACGGGCTGTCGGCACGTCCCCGGGCGGCACGCACGACCGTTCCGGCCGATCTGCGCGGCGACTGGGCCGGAGCACTGGCCGACGCCGGCTTCGACACCCGCGCACCGAGCGTCTGGCTGGCCGAGGGGCTGCTGTTCTACCTGCCCGCTGCCGCCGAGACGCGGCTCATCGGCACGGTGGACCGGCTGAGCACCGCGGGCGGCGCTCTGGCATACGAGGTCAAACTCGACAAGGACCTGAGGGAATACCGCGACAGTCCGCTCTACACCGCGACGACGCACCAGATCGGCATCGATCTGCTGAATCTCTTCGTCCACGAGCCGCGCCCCGACTCGGCCGCCGCCCTGGAAGACATGGGCTGGACCACGTCGGTGCACACCCCGTTCGACTTCACGAGCCTGCACGGACGTGGACCACTGCCCGAACGGAACGACGCGCTGGCGGGCAACCGGTGGGTCTTCGCGCACAGGACCCGCCCCTGAAGCGGCTGCTACCAGATCCACATCCCGCCGAGGACCGAGGCCCGCCCGAGGGGGTCGCTCGGGGAGCGCGACACCGGCCCGTCGACTGATGCCAAAGACGTCCCCCGGCTCGGCCGGGCCACACGTACGAACTCCCATGCCCCCGAAAGTCTTTCGTAACCGGGGCGATTCCCCTCCTTGTCCCGGCCGCGAAACCCATGTCAGTGTCCCGGTTCATCAGGCATGCCGTTGCAGTCGGGCGTGCCCGAAAACCTTTCGTGACGACGGGCGTCGGACGACGGCCATCTGCCTGGCGACGGCAGGGGCACGCCGGCCGGGGGCAGAGAAGAGGGGCAGACCATGCACGGGTTCCGGGGATACGACGGTGACGCGGGGAGCCGCGTCCTTCCGGCGAGGCGACGCGTGATGGCCGCCCTGGCCGCGGCCGCGACCGCGCTCAGCCTCGCGGCATGCGGTTCCTCGGGGCCGTCCGCGGCCTCCTCGGGGAAGGGGCTGACGATGTGGGTGCTGAACGACCAGACGACCATCAAGGAGTCCGTCGACGCCTACAACAAGGACCACCCGGACGCCCGGATCACCCTGCGCATGTTCGCCAACGACGACTACAAGCAGAAGCTGCGGGTGGCGTTCGGCGCGGACCAGGCACCGGACATCTTCTTCAACTGGGGCGGCGGTGCCCTGGAGGACTACGTCGAGGCGGGGAAGGTCGACGCCCTCGACGGCGCCGAGGTCGATCTGCCGCGCTTCATGCCCAGCGTGCTGAAGAGCGCCGAACTCGACGGCAAGACCTACGGAGTGCCCGCCAACGGCATCACACCGGTCGTCCTCTTCTACAACAAGGAGGTCCTGGCCGAAGCCGGGGCCGAGCCGCCGAAGACGTACGACGAGCTGCTGACGGCCGTGAAGAAGCTCAAGGGCGAAGGAGTCACCCCGATCTCCCTCGCCGCCAACTCCAAGTGGCCGACGCTGATGCACCTGGAGTACCTGCTCGACCGCGAGGGCGGCCACAAGGTGTTCGAGAAGATCGCCGCCGGAGACTCGAAGGCATGGAAGGACCCGGCGGTCACCAAGGCCAACAGCCGCCTCCAGGAGCTGGCCGGGGCCGGCGCGTTCGGTGACAACGCCTCGTCCGTCGGCTATGACCAGGGCGCCGCCACGGCCCTGCTCCACACCGGCAAGGCCGGCATGGAGCTGATGGGCACCTGGGAATACGCCAACCTGGCCGAGGCAGCCCCCGACTTCGTGAAGAAGAACCTGGGCTACGTGCCCTTCCCGGTGCTTCCCCAGGGCAAGGGCGACCCGACGAACATCGTGGGCAACCCCTCCAACTTCCTCTCCCTGAACGCGAGGACCAAGAACAAGTCCGCGGCGCTGACGTACCTGAAGGACTACGTCATGAACGACGCGCAGATCGACGCCTTCCTCGCGACCGGCAGCGTGCCACCGGTCGACAAGCTCGACTCGAAGCTCGCCTCGGTGAAGTCGGCTGACACCAAGAAGTGGCTGACCTTCGTCTACGAGCTGGTGCGGGACGCCGGCAACTTCCAGCTCTCCTGGGACCAGGACCTGCCGTCGGACCAGGCCGACCCGCTGCTGACCAACGTGGACAAGTCGTTCCTGCGGCAGATCGACCCCGAGCAGTTCGGTGTGAACATGAGCAAGGCGGCGAAGTAATGGCCGTGGTCGCTCGTCCGCCGCGCCCCGCCACCGCCCCGAAGGCACGGCCGGCCGCGGCACCCGGCGGACACCAGGGCCTGAGCGGGCTGCTCATGGCCGCCCCCGCGCTGCTCCTGTTCACCCTGTTCGGGCTCGTCCCCCTCGGTGGCGTGGCGGTGCTCAGCCTCACCAGCTGGGACGGCCTCGGGTCCATCGGGTGGGCCGGGCTCGGCAACTGGAGCGGGGTCCTGACCGACGGCGCCACCTGGCAGGCGCTCTGGCTCACCTGCAAGGTCATGGTGATCAGCTGGCTGGTCCAGACTCCGGTGGCCCTGGCGCTCGGCCTCTTCCAGGCACCGGCGGGCCGCACACGCGCCTTCCTCGCCGTCCTGTGGTTCCTGCCCCTCCTGCTGTCCGCGGTCGCGATCGGTCTGACCTGGCAGGCCCTGCTCGACCCGTCCTTCGGGATCGGCGCGACCCCCGGCCTGCACTGGCTGGCCGAGCCGCTGCTCGGCTCGCCCGATCTGGCGCTCTACACGGTGATCGCCGTGATCGCCTGGCAGTTCGTGCCCTTCCACGCGCTGCTGTACCAGTCGGGCATCCGGCAGATCCCCGTCTCCCTGTACGAGGCCGCCGCCATCGACGGTGCCGGGCCCGTGACGCGGCTGCTGAGGATCACGCTTCCGCAGCTGAAGTACACCTTCGTCACGTCGAGCACCCTCATGCTGGTGGGTTCGCTGACCTACTTCGACCTGATCTTCGTCCTGTCGGGGGGAACGGGCGGCCCGGGCACCGCGACCCGGGTACTGCCCCTGGCCATGTACATCACCGGCTTCCAGTCGCACGACATGGGCCGTGCCAGCGCGGTCGCCACCCTGCTGGTCGTGTTCGGCCTCGGCCTGTCGCTGTTCACCACCCGTCTGTCCGGCTTCACCCGGATGGAGAGCCAGCAGGAGGGCCTGTGAGTACCGCCGTGACCAGAGAGCGCACCGGCCCCGGGCGGCAGCGCGCCGTCCGGCCCGAGTCACCCGCGGGCGCCCGCCGCGGGCAGCGGATCAGCGGCGCACCGCGCCGTGCCCTCACCGGCGGGGCCGCGCTGGTGTGGACCGCGCTCGTCGTCGTCCCCGTGTACTGGCTGGTCGTGACCAGCCTGCGCAGCCGCACCGACTTCACCACCGACAACCCGCTGGCCCCGCCGGGCCACCCCACCCTGGACAACTACAAGACCGTCCTGGACGGCGACTTCGCGACCTACCTCCTCAACAGCGTCGTCGTCACCGTCGGAGCCGTCGTGCTCACCGTGGCCGCCGCCCTGATGGCCTCCTTCTCCATCGTCAGGTACACCAACTCCTGGTCCCGCCTCTCCTTCCGGATGTACCTGCTGGGCCTGGCCATCCCGCTCCAGGCGGTGATCATCCCGGTCTACCTGCTGATCATCCGCATGGAGATGTACGACAGCCTGCTCGCCATCGTGCTGCCCTCGGCGGCGTTCGCCCTGCCGATCACGGTGATGATCCTGGTCAGCTTTCTGCGGGACATCCCCAAGTCGCTGTTCGAGGCGATGATCGTCGACGGCGCGGGGGACTGGCGCATGCTGTTCTCCCTGGTGGCGCCGATGGCGCGGCCCGCCCTCATGACGGTCGCCGTCTACGACGGCCTCCAGGTCTGGAACGGCTTCCTCTTCCCCCTGATCCTCACCCAGAGCGGCGACAAGGCCGTACTGCCACTGGCCCTGACCCTCTACCGCGGCCAGTTCGGCATCGACGTGCCCGCCACCATGGCCGCCGTGGTGCTCTCCACCCTCCCCATGCTGGCGGTGTTCCTCCTCGCCAAGCGGCAGTTGGTCGCCGGACTGACCGCCGGATTCTCCAAGTAACGCGGCTGCCGCAGCCGAGGCCGGGCCGACCGCGCCCAGCCCGGCCGGCATGCCCGAAAACCTCACGAGGAGTCGTGCATGACGACCACCACCACCCCGGAATCCAACCTCCCGGACCCCGAGGCCACCCCCCGGGCCGACGGCGACCGGCCGTGGAACGACCCGGCCCTGCCCCTCGACGAACGCGTCGACGCGCTGCTCGCCCGCCTCACCCTCCAGGAGAAGGTCGCCCAGCTCGGCAGCGGCTGGGAGGACGTCGAACCCGCGGGCCCCGAAGTCGCCCCGGGCACCAGCCTCTTCGCCCCCGTCGGCGACCTCACCCTGACCGCCCGCCACGGCCTCGGCCAGCTCACCCGGCCCTACGGCACCGTGCCCCGCCCCGCCCTGGAGCACGCCCGCGTCCTGGCCGCACGCCAGCGGCAGATCGTCGCGCAGAGCAGGTTCGGCATCCCGGCCATGGCGCACGACGAGTGCCTGACCGGCTTCACCGCCTACGGGGCCACCATCTATCCCACCTCCCTGGCCATGGCCGCCACCTTCGACCCCGCACTGATCCGCCGGGTCGGGTCCGCGATCGGCGCCGACATGGCGGCCGCCGGCGTCCACCAGGGCCTCGCCCCGGTCGTCGACGTCATCCGCGACTACCGCTGGGGCCGCTGCGAGGAGACCTACGGGGAGGACCCGCACCTCGTCGGCGAGATGGGCGAGGCATACGCCCGCGGCCTCCAGGACGCGGGCGTGTACGCCACCCTGAAGCACTTCGCCGGCTACTCCACCTCCATGGGCGGCCGCAACCACGCACCCGCCCGACTCGGCCGCCGAGAACTGGCCGACGTGATCCTGCCGCCCTTCGAGCGGTGCGTCGCCGCCGGAGTGGGCTCGGTGATGAACTCGTACGCCGAGATCGACGGCGAGGCACCCGCCGCCAGCCGCTGGCTGCTGACCACCGTCCTGCGCGAGCGGTGGGGCTTCGAGGGCACCGTCGTCTCCGACTACTGGGCGCTGCCCTTTCTCGCCGACGCGCACCGGGTGGCGGCCGACCTGCCCGCCGCCGGCGTACTGGCCCTCAAGGCAGGCATGGACGTCGAACTGCCCGACCAGCGCGCCTACGGAGAGAGCCTGGTGGCCGCCGTGCGTGACGGACGGGTCGACGAGGGCGACGTCGACCGGTCGGTGCGCCGCATCCTGCGCCAGAAGGCCGCACTCGGCCTCCTCGACGCCGACTGGGACCCGGAGCCGCCCGCGCTGCGCACCGGCGGACTCGACCTGGACGGACCGGCCGGCCGCGCCCTGGCCCACGCCGTGGCCCGGTCGAGCGCCGTGCTCCTCTCCAACAAGGGGGCGCTGCCGCTGCCCTCCACCGGCCGGATCGCCCTGATCGGCCCGTGCGCCGACGACGTACGCACCATGTTCGGCTGCTACAGCTTCCCCAACCACGTCCTCTCCGACCGCGACGACCTCGGCAACGGTGTCGACGCGATGTCGCTGCGCGAGGCACTGGCCACCGAAGTGCCGGGCGTGGAGTGGGAGTTCACGCCCGGCTGCCCGATCAGGGAGCCCGACCGTTCGGGCATCGAGGCCGCGGTGCGGGCGGGCGCGGCGGCCGATCTCGCCGTCGTGGTCGTCGGCGACAGGCCCGGCATGTTCGGCATCGGCACCTCGGGCGAGGGCTGCGACGTGGAGGACCTGCGCCTGCCCGGTGTCCAGGAGGAGCTGGTGGAGGCCGTGCTCGCCACCGGCACGCCGGTCGTCCTGGTGGTCAACAGCGGCCGCCCGTACGCGGTGGGCCGGTTCGCCCCCGAGGCGGCGGCCATGGTGCAGGTCTTCCTGCCGGGCGAGGAGGGCGGTCGCGCGGTCGCCGAACTGCTGGCCGGGAAGGGCAACTTCAGCGGCAAGCTGCCCGTGCAGATACCGGCATCGCCCGCGGGTCAGCCCTACACCTACCTCCACCCGCCACTGGGCGACCGGCAGAGCCGGCTCTCCAACCTCGACCCCACGCCCGCCTTCCCCTTCGGGCACGGCCTTTCCTACACCACGTTCGAGGTGGACGCGCTGTCCGTGGACCGCGACCGCGTGCCCACCGACGAGGGGTTCACGGCTTCGGTGCGCGTACGCAACACCGGCGCTCTCCCCGGAGCCGAAACGGTGCAGCTGTACTTCACCGACCCGGTCGCGCAGGTCACCCGGCCGATCAGGGCCCTGCTCGGCTTCGCCAAGGTGAGCCTCCAGCCGGGCGAGGAGGCCACGGTCCGCTTCGACGTCCACACCGACCGCCTGGCCTTCACCGGCCTGAGAGGGCACCGGATCGTCGAACCCGGCCGGATACTCCTGTACGCCGGCTCGTCGAGCACCGACACCCCGGCCCGCACGGCGGTGGACCTGGTGGGTGACGAACGGCAGGTGCCCCTCATCCGGCACCACAGCGTGCCGGTGACCCTCGACCGGGGCTGAACCGGCCCCCGGCGGAGAGCGACCGGCCCCCGTGGCCGGCGCCCTCCGTTCAGGGCTCGCGGAGGTCCTTCGCGGGCGCCGCCGTCGAAGTCCTCAGGACCAGCTCCGTCACCAGCTCGATGCGCGGCGACGCGGGCGGGAAGCCGTCGGCCATCTGCAGGAGCACGCGCGTGGCCTCCCGCCCCAACTCCTCGATCGGCTGGCGGACCGCGCTCAGCGGCGGGCTCGCCATGGCCGCCACCACCGTGTCGTCGAACGACATCACCGCCAGATCGTCCGGGACGCGCAGCCCTCGCTGCCTGGCCGACTCCAGCACCCCCAGGGCCTGGGCGTCACTGGCCGCGAACACGGCCGTCGGGGGCCGCTCGATCCCCAGGAGGTGGGAGGTGGCCGCCAGCGCCTCCTCGTAGTCGAAGTCGGTCGAGCGCACGAGCGCGGGATCGTAGGCGATGCCCGCCTCCTCAAGGGCGGCCCGGTAACCGTGCAGCCGGGCCGCGCCGGCCAGCGAGTGGGCCCGCCCCGCGACCATCGCGATCCGGGTGTGACCCAGACCGACGAGGTGGTGCACCGCGTCCTTGGCCCCGCTCCAGTTCGTCACCCCGATACTCGGAATGTCCAGCGTCGGAGCGCTCAGCGGGTCCACGAGGACCACCGGCATCCGCTGGTCGACGATGAGCCGCTGATCCTCCTCCGCCAGCATCGAGATCACGACGATCAGCCCGACGGCGCCCAGCGCCGCGGCCTCCTTCAGCCACTGCGGGACGGACCGCCTGCCCGCGGTGCCGGTCACCACGTGGATACCCAGCTCACCGGCCGCGTCCACGATGCCCCTTGCCACCTCCAGGGTGTACGGGCCCGACAGATCACGGAAGATCGCGATGATCTGCCGCGGCGTCTCGGGGTCCCGCTCCCAGGGGCGGACATAGCCGTGCCGCACCAGCAGCTCCTCGACCCGGGCCCGGGTCGCGGCCCCTACGTCACGGCGCCGGTGCACCACCTTCGAGACGGTACTGAGCGATACGCCTGCCTCCCGGGCGATGCCCGTCAGCATCCCGTACTGCGCCTGCGGTCGTCCGCTGTCGTCGACAGTCACTGCCCTGCCCTCTTCACCGGCTCGGCACCGGCGTCCCGCCGTCAGCCAACAGCAGCGGACACCGGCGGACAAGCGTCCGGCACTGACACATTCGACTAGCGGGGCCCGTGCAGAACGAGAACGACCAGCCCCTCGGCATCGTGCCGCTCCGCGGCCGTCCACCGGCTCCGCAGACGTACGAGTTCGTCCTCGTCGAGAGCGATACCGCGCCGCTCGGCCGGGGTGGCGGCGGCGAGCGGCGTGATCACGACGAGGGCACCGTCCGGCCGGAGCCGGCGGCCCAGCGAGCCGAGGGTGCGGTCGCGGGCGCCGAGGAACGGAGCGACGAACCGCAGGGTGATCAGGTCGTAGCCGTCGACGTGGAGTGCGTCCCCGTCGTCCTCCTCCACCTCCTCCACGTCGAGGCGGAGCCATCGAGCGGCGTCACCGTAGCGGGCGCCGGCTTCGGCGAGGGCCGTCTCGGACCAGTCGACGGCGTCCACGGTGTAGCCGGACGAGGACAGGTGCGCGGCCAGCTCACCGGTCCCGCACCCGACATCGAGTGCCCTGCTCCCGGCCACCGGCGCCAGTCGCGTGGCGAGCAGCGAACGTTCGGCGTCGCCGAGCGGGCGGTAGCGACGCCCTTCGACGTAGCCGCGGTCCCATTCCTCCTGCGTGGTGAACATGTGGGCAAGCATGCCCTTCCCGTGGATGACGCCGGAAGGGCCGCCTAAGTAGGGTCGGCCCTCATGGAGAACTCGGACAGCGCGGGAACCGGTCGTCGCCGGCCGGCGGAACGTGTGCGCGACGCGTTGGGGCGGCTCGCCGCCGAGCGGGACGTATGGGTGTCGACGGCCCACCCCGAGCACGGGCCGCACCACGTGCCGCTGTGGTTCATGTGGGACGGGCAAGCGGTGTGGATGTGCACGAGCGCCACGGCCGCGACCGCGCGGAACATCCGCAAGGAACCGCGCGTGCGCCTGGCGTTGCCGGACACCTTCGACGTGGTGCTCCTCCAGGGTGAGGCGGAGTGCATCCCGGACCAGGCGGTGCCGGGAGAGGCGGCGGAGGCGTTCGCCCGGAAATTCGGCTGGGACCCTCGCGCGGAAGAGGGGGCCTTCGTCTATATACGCGTGGTTCCGAGCACCGTACGCGCTTGGCGCGGCGAACCAGAACTACGGGGGAGAGTCATCATGCGCGACGGAATGTGGCTGGGATAGTGACTGGTGACTGGTGACTGGTGACTGGTGACTGGTGACTGGTGACTGGTGACTGGCGGCCAGTGGCCGGCGGCTTGTGGCCTCCCTCGCTACCGCTACGCGCAAAGCTGCCCCGCATATCCCCGTATAGGTCGGCGGCCTGTGGGAACCTCTTCGGCATGAACCACCACGACGGGCCGGACCGAGGCCACCAGCGACCCGAAGGCGTCAGCGACGAGACAGTCGAAGCCCTCGGGTCCCTCTCCAAAGCACTGGAAATCACCGAACGCGCCCGTGGGTACCTCTACGATTTCCATCAGCTGACGGGCCGCGCCGACCTGGAGTTGGACCGGGCCGTGGAACTCCTCAGGAAGGCCGGTCACGCGGAATGGGCCGACCGCGTCCAGAATGAAATCGTTGGCCGCAACGTCATTCCCGGGCATTGGACGTTCCAGATCGTCGAAGGGTACAACAGCACGTATTACGAGCCCTTCAAGAAAGTGGAACGGCAGGCAGTCGACGAACTGGCGGACGGGCGCGACCATCTCTACGAAGCCGAGATGAAGGAAGCGCGCCGCAGTAAGGGACACCCCGATCACACCGCTCGCCCGTAAGAACCGCCGACCGGGAAGCAAGCCGCCGCGCGTACGCCGGCCTCGTCGCACGTCCTCAGGGCCCGCGTCGATCACCGCGGGCGCGGTGCCCGAAGGGGGCATGGATCGTCACCAGCTTCGTCCCGTCCGGGAACACCGCTTCGACCTGTACGTTGCCGATCAACTCCGGGACGCCCGCCATCACCTCGTCCCGTGTCAGCACACGGCGGCCGGACTCCATCACCGCGTCCACCGTCTCACCGGCCCGCGCCTCCTCGAAGACGTGCGCCGTCAGCAACGCCATGGCCTCCGGGTAATTCAGCCGCAGGCCCCGCTCACGGCGCCGCCGGGCCACGTCCGCCGCCGTGTGGACCAGCAGACGCTCCTGCTCGTGCGGAGTCAGACGCATACGCGCTCCTCCTTCCCGTTGTCATCGGTCGATCGGTGCGGCGGCCCGTACCCCGAGGAACAGGAACAGCACAGGGGCCCCGGAGCCGCCGCCACCGATCTTCGAGCCGTCAGGCGCCGGAACCGGCGCAACGGCCGCTACTCCCACCGATGGAGTGGAACGGGAGCATGCGCGACGCAGGGGGCGCGCTCACGTCAGCACCGCGACGATCCTCCCCACCTGCCTCCCGGCCCCACGGCCAGCTCAGCGCGTCGAGCCCTGCGCCCCGCCGTCCGCCCGCTCCGGACGCCACGTGGCCGCCACCGTCAGATGGGCCTGACCGCTGCCGTTCACGATGCCGAGCTTGAGGTCCTGTCCGACCTGCACCCCGAAGGTGACGGTGATCTCGTCGGGTGGTGTCGGTGCGGCGCTCACCGCGTCATGCACCTCCTGGACGAGCGGACCGAGCGGCTTGAGTGTGGTGCGCAAGGCGTCGGCGGCGAGCGGGGCGAGGCTCCGCCCGCGCCGGGACACGGGTACGGCGGGACCCATGCCGTTGGTGACGGGCCCTGCCGCCTCCGACAGGATGAACCGGACCGTGGTCCCGTCGTCCAGGCCGAGCTGCGTCTGCTGATGTTCGGTCACGTCGGCTCCTCGCCTGCGTACGCGGTCAGGGACATGGTGGCCCGTCGGGTGTTCCCTCGGGCAACAGCTTGCGTTCGGCGTCGGTGTAGTCCCGCCCGGCGGCTTCGCAGAGATGACGGAACTGCGCCTCGGGCCGCAGGTCGAACTTCTGCCGTACGGCCCCCGAATCGACGACCAACTGGTCCCCGTCGGCGTGGATCACGCCCTTCATGACGGGAACCGCGAGGTTGTTCCCTTCGTGGCCCGGATCGACGAAGTGGAGCTGCCCGCCACGCAACACCATCACCCGACCGTCCCGTGTCGGGCCGACGAGACCGTCCTTGCCGTCCGTCCAAGGAATGCCGGGCGGGAGCTGCTTCCCGCGCGGTACGTCCCAGAGCCGGGCCTGGGCGTCGTCATTGACGACCGCGAGGTACCTGCCCGCGGGGTCGAACGCGGCGAGGGCGGAGTAGACGCCGGCCGGCCCGTAACTGACGGGGGCGCCGCGCAGCACGGCGACACGCCTCGGCGCCCGCAGATCCCACAACAGGATCGCGCCGCTTCTGTCGTGGACCGCGACCTGACCGGCGTGTTCCGGCCTCGCCACGAGCTGGGCCCCGACGTAGCTTCCCTCCGGTGCCTGCCGCGCCCCGGCGCCCCGGTAGACGGAGAAGGGACGTGTCGTCACCCTTCCGTCGGCAGCGTCGACGCGCGCGAGCCGGCTCCGCGAAAGCACCGCCACCTCGCTGCCGCCGACAGCGACCACGCCCTGGGCCGGGTCGAAGCCCGGCAACGTGCCGTCCAGGGCCACGGGGCGGGAACCGAGGTCGTCCGCCGCGTACGACCGGTTCAGTCCGTCCCTGCCGCTCCACAGCACGAGCCGCCGGGAGTCGGCGGTCCACATCACCGTGTGGTCGGCGGCCGGTTCGGGAAGCGGGGTCGACCGCAGCCTCCTGCGGGAGGCGTCGAGGACCGCGAGCCGGCCCTCGAAGATCCGGGCGAACAGCTGCCCGTCCGGCGACAGGACCTCACCGTCCGCCGCCAGAGCCTCGGACCGCAGCTGCTTGCCGCCGACCGGCTCGGCCCGTGTCTCGACCAGATCCGAGCCCACGGCCGCGAAGACCCTCAGCCCGCCCCCCTTCCTCGGCAGGGCCGCGACGGTGGCCGGGACCACGGACGCGTCACCCGAGGCCGGGACGCGGGTGTGGAAGGAGCGCCCGGTACGCACATCCACCAGTACGTGTTCGACGTAGCGTTGTCCCGTGCTCACCGGATCGCGCGGTTCGGTGGACCGGAGTTCGTACCGGGTGGTGGCGTCGGTGAGGAAGAACTCCTTGCGGGCGGGGACGCGGTACGAGCGCCCCGGCGTCCGGCCGAGCTCCAGCGCCCGTCCGTCGTCCTGGACGGCGACCTCCCCGCCCGCCAGCAGCGAGACCGGGGTGGCCATGCGCCGGGAGTAGAGCCGGCGCCCGGTCCTGAGGTCCCGCACATCGACGGTGTCCCTGACCGACGTGGCGGAGCGCAGCGTCGCCACCGAGTCCGCGTCGGCCGTGAAGGCGACGTCGTCCATGCCGGCCGGCAGCTCGATGCGGCCGGTCACGTGCCCCCGGCCGCCGATGTCCGTGTCCCACACGTCCACGAAGGCCGGACCGCACTTCTTCGTCACATCGGTGTCGCACCCTTCGCGGGGATGGAAGAGCAGCAGTCGCCCGCCGTCGCCGCTGAAGTCCAGAATCGCCCTGGAACCCTTCTTCCGCAGCGTGTGCGGGCCGGACTCCAGCGTCTTGGGGTGCTTCGTACCGCCTCTGCCCGTCCGCCACAGGCGGACCTCGCCCCGTCCGGCGGTGACCGCGACCTGGCGCCCGTCGGGGCTCACCGCCGTGGCCAGGTCACCGTCGGGGACGCCGCTGAGCCGCCGCGCGCGGGGCCTCCCTTCGGAAGCACCCGTGACCACGGTGAGCGCCGAGCGTCCGCCACCCGGTGGCTTCGACCGCACCACGAGCACCCGGCCGTCCTCGCTCGCGGTCAGCGCGTCGACGCCGCCGTGCCACAGGGACGGGTGGGCGCCCGTGACGAACTGTCCCCGCACGTACTGGTTCATCAGCGCCTGCCGGGCCCGGGGGGTGGGCTTCGCGTGCCATGCGGCGAGGGCCAGTTGCAGAGCCGTGGCCGGGTCGCTCGCCGGGCGCTCGTCCGCGGTCCGGGCGATGAGGTCGGCGGCCTGGGTACGGAGCTGGTCCTCGGTCCGCCGCAGACTCTGATAGGTGGTGAACGCCAGGACGACCGCGAGGACGGTCAGCACGCCGAGCACCGCCACCGCGGCCCGGCGCAACCGGGAACCGCGCCGCGCGTGCCTCCGGCTGAGGTCGATGTACTCGCGTTCGGCCGCCGAGATGTCGCCCGCTTCCGTGTGCGCGCCCAGTCGGCGCTCCGCCTCCGTCAGGTCCGTGCCGCCGAGCAGGCGGGAGTGCTCACGCTCCTGGGACCGCCAGCGGTCCAGGTCGGCGCGCACCTGTTCCTGCCAGACACGGAAGTCGCGGGAGTCGACGAGCCACTGCCGCAGGCGGGGCCAGTGGGTGGTCAGGGCCTCGTGCGCGAGGTCGACGAACTCCTCGTGCTCGTCGCTGCCCGGTGCGTGGGAGAGGACGACGAGCTTGTCCCTCGCGAGTTTCCGCGCGCACGCGACCACTTCGGGGGCGAGGTCGGTCGTGCGGGCCGGTCTGCGGGTGAAGGTGTCGCCGTCGCCCGGGCGCGCGAGCTGGACGAGAAGCCGCCGCGCCAGGACCCGGTCGGCCTCGGACAGCTGTCCGTAGGCATGGTCCGCGTAGCCGACGAGTGCGCCCGCGACACCGCCCAGTTCGTCGTATGCGGCGTGCGTGAGCATGGCCCGGCTGCGCAGCCGCCACAGCTCGGTCAGCGCGAACTGGACGAGCGGCATACGGCCGGGTTCGTCGCCCGCGTCCGCGACGATGCGCTCCGGCAGGCCCGCCTCGAACCACAGCCCGGGCACGGTGTCGATCGGCGCCGTCACCGCCTGCGCGAGGTTCTCGGTGGCGAGGGGCGCGAGGAACTGGACGGCATCGCTGACGAGGTCGGACGTGCCGGCCGTGACCAGGCTGTCGAGCGAGTCGGGCCGTGCGGTGGCGATGACCCGCAGGCCCTCGCCCGCCAGCTCGGCCAGCAGCCCGAGGAGCGTACGGGCGGCGGCCGGTTCGCCCGCCACGTACTCCTCGAACTGGTCCACGAAGAGGACGCGCCGGGAGCCGTCGCTCCGGCTCAGCACCCGGTCGCGCAGCTCGGAGGCGATACCGCGGCCCGCGTCGAGCAGGCCGGCCAG
This sequence comes from Streptomyces sp. NPDC050703, assembly GCF_040654435.1. Lineage (NCBI taxonomy): Bacteria > Bacillati > Actinomycetota > Actinomycetes > Kitasatosporales > Streptomycetaceae > Streptomyces > Streptomyces sp. NPDC050703. Next base: position 34,860 of record NZ_JBFAHX010000009.1, on the reverse strand, counting down.
CTCCTCCGCTCGGACCAGGCGCTCGATCTCGCCGAGGTCCGGTTCGAGCACCCCGGCCAGTGCCCGCGCGACGACGGCGGCCGGAGGCACCCCCGGCACGGGCCGCAGTTCCGTCACGTCGGCCCCGGAAGCCCGCAGCCGGGGAAGCAGCCCGGCACGCGCGAGGGAGGACTTCCCGCACCCCGACGGCCCCGCCACCAGGGTCAGGGCACGCGTGCGGACGGCGGTGAGCAGCCGTTCGGTGTCGGCGTCCCGGCCGTGGAAGAACCTGGCACCGTCCTCGGTGAACGCGGCCAGGCCCTGATACGGGCAGCAGGGCTCAAGCACCGTCTCGTCGACCAGTTCGGCCGACGGCAACAGGTAGGCGGTGGGCTCGCCCAGGTGGGCGGCGACCGTCATCCCGACGACGCCGTTCTGCGTGTGGTCCCAGACCGGTGCCCCGCTGAAGCCCTCCGTGACGCGGGGGCCCGGCTCGTCGGTGTCCATCTGCACCCAGCCGGTCCCCTGCTCACCCCGCAGCGTCCCGTAAGCCCATACGCCCTGACCGGCACCGGCCGGAAAACCCATCGTCCGAAAGGTGTGCCCCCACACCTCCGTCCCGTCCACCAGCGGTGCGGGCCGGGCTCCCTCGACCGGTCCACTGAGCCGCAGCAGCGCCACATCGGCATCGCGCGTACGCCACGACACGACCGCGGCGCGGGCGCGGGGGCGGCCGGGGAGGAGCGGGAAGTCGAGGTCGAGGGCCCCGGGGGGAGCCTCCCCGGCCCCGTTCGCGTTCTCGGTCCCGTTCTCGGCCCAGCCCTCGGCCCCGGTTCCGTCCCCGGCCTGGTCCCCGGTCTCCCGCGCCCCCAGCGCCCTGACGACGACATGCGCACAGGTGCACACCACGTCGTCGGCGACCAGGAAGCCCGCCCCGACCACCTCTCCGTCGGCCGAGTACACCCGCGCCTGCGACGCCGCCAGGACATCGCTCTTCCGTACAGCGGCCATGGTCAGCCCCCGGGTCCCCCGTCTGAAGTCACGTCACGCCATGACGGCAGCCTTTCTCTGGCGTCACTCTACGCACAACGCCCTTGCGGGGCAGCGTCCTTCAGCCGGGCGCCCGTCTCCTCGAACGGTCCGTGCCCGGGGCCGACGGGCCGTCAGCAGACGCTGTCCGTCGGCTTCGGGTTGCCCAGGCCGAACAGCGGTCGCAGCCGCAGTCCGGCCCAGGTGCCGAGGAGGGCCACGGCGGCCCAGACCCAGCCGTGGAGGGACCCCGACGCGATGCCGGCGAGGTAGGCGCCGATGTTGCAGCCACCGGCGAGGCGGGCGCCGACGCCCATCAGGACGCCGCCGACGACGGCGGCGAGCGCCGTGCGGGCGGGGATGCCGCCGTGCAGCTTCCACACGCCGCCGGCGGCCGCGGCGACGGCGGCGCCGACCATGATGCCGATGTCGGTGAGGCTGGTCTTGTCGGCGAGCACCGGCTGGGACAGCTGGGCCGCGCTGCCGGGCTGCTGCCAGTACGCCCAGGTCTCCGGCGAGCCGCCGAGCGCGTCCACGACCTTGGTGCCCCACAGGGCGAACGCGCTCGTCACGCCCCAGGCGCCGCCCGAGACGAGCAGTACGCCGGCGCCCAGTACCGCGAGCACCAGGGCGCCCGCGGCCAGCGGCCAGGAACCCCGCACCGTACGGCGGAGCGCGCCGCGCGCCGACGGCGGAGTGCCGATTGGCGGGGGAGTGCGGCGGGCCTGGATGGCGCGGGCGGCGAACCAGACGGCGGCGAGCACGGCGATCGTCACCGCCCAGGAGCCGAACAGGCCGACGTGGTCCGACATCACGTACGGGGCGAGCGCGGGCAGGTCGTTCCAGAGGCCGAACTGCCAGGCGGCGAGGGTGGAGCCGGTGATGAAGCCGAGGAGGGTGAGCACGATGGTGCCCTGGCCGGAACCCACGGCGAAGAGGGTCCCGGAGGCGCAGGCGCCGCCGAGCTGCATGCCGACGGCGAAGAGGAAGGCACCGATGAGCAGGGCCACGCCGATCGGTCCCGCGCTGGGCGTGGGCACGGAGCCGAACAGGCCGCTGCCGGTCCCGATGATCAGGGCGAAGAGCGTCGCGGTGCTGCCGAGCAGCAGGGTGTGCGCACGCAGACCGGTGCCGTTGCCGACGGCCACGAGCTGCCGCCAGGCGGAGGTGAAGCCGAACCGGGAGTGGAACAGGGCGACGCCGAGTCCGATGCCGAGCAGCAGCAGGACGCCGGGCTTGGCCCCGTGCGCGGCGAAGACGTAGCCGGTGAGTGCCGAGCCGATGACACCGGCGACCGCCGGCGGCAGCCGCCGGACGGGCGGCAGGGCCTCGGGCCGAGGGGCGGGGACGGAGGTGGGGGCGGGATCGAGCAGGGCGGTACGGGGCGGCGCACCGGCCTCGGGAGCGGTGGTCAAGACGGTCTCCGGACGGAGTGGGGGGGGCTGACGGAGTGGGGGTGCCGATGAGGTGCCGACTGGGCCAGGCGTCAGCGACGGGACGCGTCAGTGGCCCAGGGAAGCGGGGCCCACCGGCGGTGCGTCAGCGGGGGGCGTGCGTCAGTTGGGGCGTGCGTCAGCGGCGACAGAGCGCGTCGTCGACGCTCCACGCCGTGGCGGCGAAGAGCGCGAGGGCGAGCTGACGAGCGGGTCCGAACATGCGCACCACCATAGACATCCTGCTCAGATCGCGAAATGCCGTCTCACATGGAGAACACTTGAATGAGACGGAACTCCGCAGCTCTCAGCCCTCCATGGTCACGTGCTCCGGCGGACGGATCGGGTCGGAACCCAGCACGAGCGGGCGGCGACGGCCAGCGCGACCCCATGGCCGGCGAACGCGGCCATGCCGATCTCATGCACGGTCGAGTGCGGCACGGACACGGTCGAGACCCTCCACTCGCCAGTGGGCCCGGTCGGGCAGCTGGTCGTCGCGGCGCCGGCGCCAGGCCGAGAACATGGCCCAGTTCAGGGCGCGGCACCGGTGAAGCAGCTCGTGATCGGCCCCCGCGTAGTGCCGTCCCACTTCCTCGGGCGCATGGGCGAGGTCGAACTCGACCGGCCCGCGACAGCAGGTGGCGAGGTCCACGAAGAGCGGCCCTATCCCGGTGCTACGGGTGCGGCAATCGCCCCCTACGGGCCCCCGCAGCGATGCCATGATGATCGCCGTGGGCACTATCCTGCTGGCGGAACGCCGGCTGAGGTACCCGCCCCGCACCGTCCGATACGGACTCCGTCCTGCTCCACCCGATACGGACTCGAAGGAGAGCACGTACGTGGAAGACCAGATACGGCAGGAACTGGCGAGCCTCGCCGTCCGCAAGCGCGTCCAGGAGAGCTTCGACCGCCAGGGCCTCATGACCCACCTCGGCGCGCGCATCACCCACATCGGCCCCGGCAGCGTACACATCGTGCTTCCGGCCCGCCCCGAGGTGACCCAGCAGCACGGCTACATCCACGCCGGCGCCACCAGTGCCATCGCGGACACCGCCGGCGGCTACGCGGCCCTCACGCTGTTCGACGAGGACTCCGACGTCCTCACCGTCGAGTACAAGATCAACCTCCTCGCCCCCGCCGCGGGCGACCGCCTCGAAGCGGTCGGCACCGTCCTGAAGTCCGGACGCACCCTGACCGTATGCCAGTTGGAGGTGTACGGCGTCCACGGCGACGGCGCGGCGGACGGCGCCAGGAAGCTCATCGCCAACGGTCAGCAGACGCTGATCCGCCTGAGCAGACCGGACCGGTGAACCGGCCGCCGGCGCGCTCGCCCGGCCGGTGCGACACGAGACCGGCACCGGCGGGGCCGGTCGGCGGTCCCTGCCGATGCGATCGCCCGGGAGCCGGCCTCCGCCGGGAAAGATCCAGAAGCGTGGGTCCCGCCTATCCTGGGTGGCATGAGTCGTTGGGAAGAGCTGACCGGCGGGACGTCGGGCGAGGACTATGCCGCCCGGTTCGCGGCCCTGGCCGACAGCGGCAAGGACATGCACGGCGAGGCACGGCTGTGCGCCGCGCTGGTGCCCGCCGGGGCGCGGGTGCTGGACGCCGGATGCGGCACCGGCCGGGTCATGATCCGGTTGGCGGAGCTCGGGTACGAGTGCGTCGGGGTCGACCGTGACGCGTCCATGCTGGCGGTGGCGCGCAGGCAGGCGCCGCGACTGCCCTGGGCCCAGGCCGACCTGGCCACGCTCGACCTGGCCGAGCTGCGGATCGCCGCGGACTTCGACCTCGTGGTGGCCGCCGGCAACATCTTCCCGCTCCTCGCCCCGGGCACCGAGGCCATGGTGGTCAAGCGCCTGACGGCGGCCCTGCGTCCGGGCGGTCTCCTGGTCGCCGGATTCGGCCTGGACGCGGCCCACCTGCCGGTCCCGCCCACCATCACCCTCTCCGAGTACGACGCCCACTGCGACGCGGCCGGCCTGGCCCTGGTCGACCGCTTCGCGACGTGGGACGCCGACCCCTATGAGGGCGGGGGCTACGCCGTCAGCGTCCACCGGGCGCACCGCGGCTGAAGGTCTCCGCGGGACCGTGCCCCGCCGCGTTGCCGCCGACGGCGTCAGCGGTCCCAGAACCTCAGCTCAACGGTCCCACAATCCCAGCTCAACGGCCCCAGAACCCCCGCAGAGCGGTGACGAGCGCCTCGGGTGCCTCCTCGGCGATGTGGTGTCCGGAGTCGATAGGGCCGCCCGTGGGCCGGTCGTCCGCCCAGTCACGCCAGACGCTCAGCACGTCGCCGTAGAGGTCGGGCATGTCGTCACGGGTGGCCCACAGCACCTGCAGCGGGCAGCCGATGCGTCGGCCGGCGTGCCGGTCGGCATCGTCGTGCTCCCTGTCGACCCCGAGACCGGCCCGGTAGTCCTCGCACATGGCGTGCACGGTGGCCGGGTCGTGGATCGCGCGCCGGTAGTCCTCGTACGCCTCCGCGCCCATCTGCTCCGGAGTGGCGCGGTACCAGGCGTCGGGGTCGGCGTTGATGACGCGTTCGGCGGGCTTGTCGGTCTGTCCGAGGAAGAACCAGTGCCACCAGCTCGCGGCGAAGGCCGCGTCGCAGCGTCGTAGTGCCTCCCCGACGGGAACGGCGTCCAGGACACTGAGGGCGGACACGGCTTCCGGGTGGTCGAGGGCGAGCCGCGTGGCCACGTACGCGCCCCGGTCGTGTCCGACCACCGCGAACCGGTCGTGCCCGAGGCGACGCATGACGGCCAGGCAGTCACCGGCCATGGCGCGCTTGGAGTACGGGCTGTGGCGCTCGTCGGTCGGTGGCTTGTCGGACTCGCCGTAGCCGCGCAGATCCGGGCAGACCACCGTGTGACCCGCCGCGGCGAGCAGCGGGGCGACGCGGTGCCAGGTCGCGTGCGTGCGCGGATGGCCGTGCAGGAGCAGTACCGCGGGGCCGCGCCCGCCGTACCGCACTCGCAGGTGAGCACCGTCTCCCTCACACCGAGTCAACTCGAAGCCGTCGAACACGCGAGCCTCCTACGCCTTGGTCATCGCGGGGCACCTGCCCCATGACGCTCCGCCTACGCCCCCCACGTGCCGGCTCCGCACTGCCGTGCCGCCCGCACGGCGGCGCACGTAGGATGCCCGCCATGGGACAACGGGGGCGCACGATCAAGGTGACAGCCGTACTGGTGCTGTCGGCACTGGCTCTGACGGGCTTCGTGCCCGAGCGGGGCCGCGGCGGAGGCAGCCGCAGCGGTGGGGACGGCGGGGGCGGTGGAGGCGGCTGCAGCAGCTCCAGCCAGGATCACGACAGTTCGTCGTCGGACCGCTCCGGTTCGTCCGGCTCAGGGACTTCCGGGTCGTATGACGACGACGATGACGACGCGTACGGCGGCAGTGGCGAGGGAAGGCGCGGCGGCGACGGTGGTCACCACCGGCGGCCGAACGGCCGATCCACCGCTTCCGCTTCTCCCGGCGACGGCGACGGCGACGGCGGGCGGCAGGAGCCGGAAGCCAAGGCCGAGCTGGTGCGCTGCGCGACCAGGACCACTCCGTACGCGACCGTCAAGGTGACCAACAGCGATGACCGCAAGGGCCGCTTCTGGGTCTCGGTCACCTTCGTGGACGCGGCCGGCATCACCATCATCGAGGAGAGCGAGAAGGTGACGGTGCGGCGGAAGAGCCACCGGACCGTGCGGGTGGAGCTGAGCGGTGGGGGTCTGCAGAACTCGGTGGACCACTGCGAAGTCGAGCCGCGAGCCCTCTCCGTGTCCGGTTGACCGGGAAGGGCCTCCTCGTCCGAAGGGCGCCGTGCAGCGAGTCACCGGCGCACCAGCGGGACGACAGCGAAACGTGAGCGCTCCCCCTCAGGGTGGAGGCAGAACGTCGTAGCGGGGGTCATGCCTCGACAGCGGTGAGCCGTCCCGCCCGCCGTGCGTTCGGTGATCTGTCCGCGACGGCGTGTCCCGGGGGTTCGTCACCACTTCTGTCCGTCGGCCGACGGACACCTTGCTTTGTCATGCCCGCGTGGACCGCTGCCTGCCGCCAGGCCGACGCACGCGTGTCCGTACACATCCCTTCACTCGCACACATCAATTCGCTATTCGCTCACCCGCCGTGACCCGGCGGACATGGAGAGGACCCTCATGAGGAGACGTCAGCCCGGTATATCGATGCCCGGCACATCAGCGCCCGGCGCGTCGGTGCGGACACGGCAGGGTGGGGGCGGCCGGACCGGACGCACCCGCCTGCAGGTCACCGTCGCCACCGGCGTGGCCGTCGCGGCGAGCCTCGCCGGGGTCGGCGGCGCCATGGCCGCGGACACCACCCCCGCCGCCGGTTCCGGCACCAAGCAGTCCGCCGAGACCTCGCGCTCCACGGGACCCCAGCAGCACGTCGAGTACTTCACTTCCCCCGACGGCCACCCGAGGCACACCGAGGTTCCCGTCCCCGCCCCGCTGAATGCCAGACAGCGTTCGGCCATCGCAGGGGACGGGAAAGTCGTCCCGCTCGTGAAGAACGGTTCGGTCGGCTCCAAGGCCGACGTGGTGTTCATCGGCGACGGCTACACCAAGTCCCAGCAGGACGACTTCCTGGCCGACGTACGCAGGAAGTGGAAGGAGGTCTCGGCGGTCGAGCCGTACCGCACGTACAAGAAGCAGTTCAACGTCTGGGCCGTGGAGGCCCACTCGCCGCAGTCCGGTGTCGGAGGCGATCCGGACTACGGCACGAGCAAGCGGACCGCGCTCGGTTCGTCGTTCTGGTGCGACGACGTCGAGCGCCTGCTGTGCGTCAACCACGAGAAGGTCGAGGCGTACGCGAGCAAGGCCGCCGACGCCGACCTGGTGATCGTCCTCGCCAACTCCACCAAGTACGGCGGCGCGGGCTACAACGACATCACGTCGCCCTCGGGCTACGACGGCATAGCCACCGCCTCCTCGGACAACCCCGACTCCACCCAGATCATCGTCCACGAGACCGGCCACTCCCTGGGGAAGCTGGCCGACGAGTACTGGTACGACGAGTACGGCACCTACGGCGGCGAGGAGCCGTGGGAGTCGAACATCAGCAAGCTCAAGGCCGCCCAGCTGACCGCGCAGAAGAAGAAGTGGTACCGCTGGATCGGCGAGACGTCCCCGGACGGCGGCAAGGTCGGCGCGTACCGGGGCGGCGGCTACTACCCCCGCGGCATCTACCGGCCCACCGACGACTCGATCATGCGGACCCTGGGCAACGAGTTCAACCTGCCCGGACGCGAGGCGATGATCGCGGGCTTCCACCGGCACTCGTCGGTGATCAGCGCCACGCCCGGCACCAGCACGAAGGTGCGCCGCACGCAGAGCGTCACCGTCAAGGCCGGCAAGGGCATCCAGCTGCGCTGGTACGTCGACGGACGCATGACCGACAAGGGCCGGGACGAGGCGAGCATGACGCCGCGCGCCCTGGGTGTACCGGCCGACGGCCGCGCGCACACCATCTCGGTGCGGGGCACGGACCCCACCAAGGCGGTCCGCGACCCGGCGCTGCGCAAGCTCCTGACCAAGAAGCTCACCTGGCGCGTCGCGAACTGACGAGAAGCGGCCCGCCGCCCACGCACCCGCCGTGCGTGGGCGGCGGTGCCGCCCGGGTGGCCGGGCTCGGGTCGCCGCCCCGGGCGCCGAGGAACCGGGCCGCAGCGGTGGCTGGGCCGGAAGGACTGGCGGCACGGGGGAAGCGTTGAGGTCAGGCCGGGCTGGTCTGTGCCGCCTCCGCCTCCGCCTCGGCCCGGCGGTCGGAGCCGAGTACTCCGGCCAGCGCGGAAGCGGCGGTCAGCAGGACGAGGACGACCGTCATCGTCAGGCGGAGCCCGATGTGGTCGGCGAGGAAGCCGAGGGCGGGCGGGCCGACGAGGAAGGCGACGTACCCCGCGGTGGCCACCGCGCCGACCCGCTCCGCCGCGTCGTGCGGGTGGTCGCCCGCCGCCGACAGGGTGACGGGGAAGCCGAGCGATGTGCCCAGCCCCCACAGGACCGTGGCGGCGCCCGCCATCAGCGGGCTGGGGGAGACGATGACCACCACCAGACCGAGGGCGGCGGTCGCGGCGCTGATCCGGACCACCAGGGTCCGGCCGAAGCGCTCCAGGAGGGGCCCGCCGGCGAACCGGCCCAGCGTCATCGACGAGGCGAAGGCCAGGAAGGTCAGCGATCCCGCGGTGGCGCTGACGTGGTAGCCGTCCACCATGAGCAGCGGCAGCCAGTCATTGGCGGCCCCCTCCGCGAAGGCCATGGCCAGCACGATCACCCCGATGAGGACGAGCCGCCGGTCACGCCACACGCGCAGTCGTCCTGGCCGGCCGCCGGCCCGGGGTGAGTCGTCGGCGGCCTTCTTGCCCGTGCCGTGGGGGAGGGAGAGGACGGCCCGTACGGCGACGGCGGCGATGAGGGCCGCGACGGCCGTGAGATGCCACCCCACGGGAAACCCGGCGGCGGTCAGCGCCATGCCCAGCAGCGCCCCGACGACGGTGCCCAGGCTGAAGCAGCCGTGCAGCACCGGCAGGACGGGCCGGCCGATGAGGCTCTCGACGGCCGCTCCCTCGATGTTGAACGCGACCTCCGCGATCCCCAGCCCGCCGCCGAACAGCGCGAGTCCGCAGAAGACGCCGACCGCCAGCGACAGGCTCGCGCCGGCGGCGACGACCAGCAGCCCCGCGACGACGAGCGCCGCACCGGCGCTGATCGTGACGCGGCCCCCATATCGGCGTACGAGCGGCCCTGAGGCCGTGACCCCGGCCATCGAGCCGGTCGAGAGACCGAAAAGCACCAGGCCCAGCACGCCGGTGGACACGTCGAGACCGTCCCTGACCGCGGGGGTGCGCGCCACCCACGAGGCCATGCCGGTACCGGCGGCGAGCATGAAGAGGAACAGGGCGGCACGCCAGCGGCGTATAGCGGCATCCATGGCAGCGGGGCCTCAGCAGACGGATCGGGAACGGGCAGCAGGAGCGTACGAACGTACACCAGGAGCGTACGAACGTACGCTAGGAGTGTACGATCGTACGCATGAAGGACCACTTCGCGGGAGACCCCCGCACGAACCACGAGCGGATGCTCGCCGGAGACCTCTACATCGCCGACGATCCCGCCATCGCGGAGGCCCAGCGGCGTGCCGTGCGCCTCACCGCCCGGTACCAGGCGGCCTACACCGAGGACCCCGACGCGGCCCGGCCCGTCGTCGCCGAACTCCTCGGGAGCCTCGGCGCCGGGGCGCACATCCGGCCGCCGTTGTTCGTGGACTACGGCTCGTACATCACGGTCGGCGAGGACACGTTCATCAACTACAACCTCACCGCGCTGGACGTGGCGCCCATCACCATCGGCCGCGACTGCCAGATCGGGCCGAACGTCCAGCTGCTCACGCCCACCCACCCGGTGGAGCCGGAGCCGCGCAGGGACAAGCTGGAGGCCGCCGGGCCGATCACGATCGGCGACAATGTCTGGCTGGGTGGTGGCGCGATCGTGCTGGCCGGGGTGACCATCGGGGACAACAGCGTCATCGGCGCCGGAGCCGTCGTCACCAAGGACGTACCCGCCGATGTGGTCGCGGTCGGCAACCCGGCCCGGGTGATCCGCTCGATCTAGCCGTTTCTCGACAGAAGGAAGCAAGGAAGCACCGTGGCGACCGGACAGAACGACCCCGAGCGGCGGGAACGCATCATCACCGCCGCGCTCGACCTCATCGCGGAGGTGGGCGTCGCCGGGATCTCACACCGCAAGGTCGCCGCGCGTGCCGGTGTGCCGCTCGGCTCCATGACGTACCACTTCGGCGGCATGGCGGAACTGCTGCGCGAGGCGTTCACCCGCTTCTCCAGCGGCATCGTCGCCGTGTTCGAGGAACACCTCGGCGCGGCCTCCACCGCCGACGAGGCCCGGGCGGCGGTCGCCGATCTGGTCCACCACCTGTCCGGCGGCAACCAGCGCGAGCTGATCCTCACCCACGAGCTGTACACGCTCGCCGCGCGCGAACCCGCCTACCGCGAGCTGACCCGGGAGTGGATGCGGCGCAGCCGCGTCGCCCTGGAACGGCACTTCGATCCCGCGACGGCCCGCCAGCTCGACGCCCTGATCGAGGGCCTCTCCATCCACCGTGCCCTGGAGACCGAACCCCACGACCGGGCCCTGACCGTCGAGGCGATCGACCGCGTCACCCGGAGGGACGGCTAGAGACGCCGGTTCAGGACCGCGGTGAGCCCCGACATCGCCACGGCGGCCAGAGCGAAGCAGCCGCAGACGAGGCTCACGGTGTGCACCCATGCGGCGGGCCCGCCGTACAGCAGGACGGTGAACTCGGACGCCGCGCCGAACGCCCCCGCTCCCGCGGCGAGCAGCCAAGTGCCGGGCGTGCAGGCGGCCCACGCGTCACCTGCGGCCGCGGAGCGGGCGATGCGCAGCACGGCCCGCCCGGCGAGCACGACGCAGGCGATCGGGGCGGTGGCGGCCACTCCGAAGAGGAACACCACGGGCAGAACCCAGACACCGGCATCTTCGGACGAGAGGATCATGCCTGCATGACCGCCGGAGCAGCGGGATGGTTGCCCTGACCAGGGCATCGCGCTGGTGCGGTGGCAGGCCCGCGTGCCTTTCGAGGCGGCAGCGGCTCCGTACGGACGGGCTGGTGTCAGACCCGGCTGCTACGTTCCGCCCATGATCAGACCTGTGCCGTTCACCGGCAGCGAGAAGCAGAGCCTGCACGCCAGTCTCGACCGGCACCGCGACGCGGTCCTCTGGAAGCTCGACGGACTGGACGACGAGGCGTTGCGGCGGCCGATGACACCGTCGGGGACGAACCTGCTGGGCCTGGTGAAACACCTGGCGACCGTCGAGTACGGCTGGTTCTGCACGACGTTCGGCCGCGAGACCGAGCCGTTCTGGTTCGACCCCGCCACCGAGGACATGGTCGTGGCCCCGAGCGAGACCACCACCAGCATCAAGGAGTTCTACGGACGGGCGCGGGCAGCCGCCGACGCGACGGTGGCCGAGCTGGACCTCGACGACCTGGGAACGTCCTGGAACGGCAACAGGGTGTCCCTGCGCTGGGTACTCATCCACATGCTGGAGGACACCATCAGGCACGCGGGCCACATGGACATCGTGCGTGAACTCCTCGACGGTTCGACCGGAGACCACCCGCGGACGCCGTGAGCACGGCCACCTCGGCGTGACCCCGTCGGGCACGCCGGTACCCTCACCGCATGGACCACCTCAACCCGCCGACGACGCGAGGCACTTGCGCGCCACCGGGCTTCCCGACCGCTCAGGTGGCCCCTCGTGGATGAGCCGCATCCGCTCCTCGCCTACTTCATGGACGCCGCCGACGACCGCTTCCCGCCGGTCGACGGCCGCGTGACCGTGCTGCCGCCCCTGCCCGGGGGCCTCGAATGCTCGGTCGCCTTCACGGGGCACGCCGTCGTGGCCACTGCCATGACCGAGGAGGCCGTGCATGCCCGGGGTCCGGACGGCTTCGGCGAGTCGCTGTCCGCGGACTTCCTGCGCCACCTCGCCGGGCCCACGGGCTGGATCGACGTCACCGACGCCACGCTCACGGCACGCGGGACCGGCGGCCCGCCACGCCTTGCGGAGCTGACGGACGCGGACGACCACCCACGTGTCCGTCACGCCCGGTGGCTGCGGACCGGCGTCCAGGTCCACGGCGACGAACGCGGTCTCGTCACCGTGGCCGACGGCCTTGCCGGACGGCGTGAGCTGAGCATCGAACTGCACCGCACCCAGCACAGCGGCCGAGGGTACGGCCGGTCGCTCCTCTCCGATGCCCTTTCGCTGGTCCCGGAAGGCGAACCGGTCTTCGCCGCCGTCGCCCCGGGCAACGCCCGCTCCCTGCGCGCCTTCCTCGCCTGCGGCTTCACCCCGATCGGCAGCGAGGTGCTGCTGCGTCCCGAGCGGCGGAGGCAGCCGGCCCCGGCGAGCGGCCCTCTCACCCGGGGCGATCAGGTGTCCTCTGCGTGACGCGTTCCGCGGTGTTCGTCGCCCTGGGCGGTGTGTCGGCCCGGGCCGTCTGCGACGATGGCGCCATGGACGAGGAAGTCATTCCCATTCTCCGCGTCGAGGACGCCGCGGCGGCTGTCGCGTGGTACGAGCGACTGGGCTTCACCCAGCAGTGGGAACACCGCTTCGAACCGGGACTTCCGGCGTTCGTCGAGGTCGCCCGGGGTGAGGTGCGGTTGTTCTTGTCGGAACACGAGGGCGACGCCCGCCCCGACACCCTGGTCTACCTCCGCATCCGTGATGTCGAGGCCGTCGCCTCCGAGTTCGGAGCGCGCGTCGAGAACGCTCCATGGGCGAGGGAGATCGAACTGCGCGACCCCGACGGCAACAGGCTCCGGATCGGCACACCGACCCACTGACCGCGGCCCGTCCCCCCCAGCAGATCGAGGGCGCCCGCGGCCGTGCCGCGGGCGCCCGACGGCGTGGAGCCGGCTCGGACGCTGACCGCGATCCTTACGAGGCGCCGTCAAGGACCTCGCGCAGCCGGTGCGCGAACTCGTCCGGCTTTCCCGGGTAGCCGAACTCCCCGTCGCAGAACCCGCCGTGATGGCTCGGGAACACGGTCACCCGCTGCCCGAGCAGTTCGGCGGTGGCGACGGAGGTGCGTCCGGTCAGCAGGTTCTCGGACTCCTCGCCCACAGCGATCACGACGCGGGTCGGCGCAGCCGTGATCGCGTCGGCGTCCGGTCGGTAGCCGCTGACCGCCCAGGACCGGTCGGAGAGCAGCGGATCGTCACGTGAGCCGTCATCCTCCGTCGGCATCCCGAACGCGGCGGGGTCGGCATCCGGCTGCGCGAAGTACGCGTCGGTGAACTCTCCCTCCCACGAGGTCATGGCCACGAACGCGGCCATCCCGGCTCCCCAGCCGCGCTTCTCGTAGGCGTCCCGGACTCCGGCCCGCGCCCGTACGGCCGCCGGGCCGTCCGGCGTGAGGGTGATGAGCGGCGGCTCGTGCGCGACCAGAGTGGTCACGTCGGCGGGGTACTTCGCGACGGTCGCGAGCGCGGTGATCGCTCCACCGCTGCTGGCGAACATCTCGACCGGCCCGGCCCCGAGCGACTCGATGACGGCGTGCACGTCATCGGCCTGGGTCTGCGGCGTGTGGTCGACCCGCCCGTCCTTGCGGGTGCTGCGGCCGAGCCCGCGCGGGTCATACGTGACCACGGTCCGCTCCGGGAAGCGCGCGGCGAGCGCGGCGAAGCCGGCGGCGTCCATGGGCTGCCCGACCATGAACAACGGCGGGCGTCCATCAGCGGTCGGCAGCGGCCCGCGAACGTCGTGGACGAGGTCGGCGCCGGCGGTCTTGAGTGTGCGGGTCTCATGAGTCTTCATGTACGTGCAGACCGGCCCCGTCACTGAAACTCATCGGTGCGGCAGGCGGGCAGGCAGGCGGGCAGGCCGCCGGGGCGGCGATTACGACCGGGCGCGGACGGTGGTGCCGTCGGTGGTGCCGCCGGTGGCCCCGACTTGGGCGCGGAGGGTGCCGGGGGACAGCCCGAGGCGTGTCTCGGCCGTCTCGATCGCCACGTCGCGCATGTCCAGGCCCAGACCCAGGTCCGGGCCCAAGTCTGGGCCCGGGTCTCCCGGGGCCGCCCGGTCGTCGGCGCCGGCGCCGGGGCCGGCACCTGCGTGGGCGTCGGCACAGGCGTCATTATCGTTGGCGTAGGCGCCGAGCCCGTCGACGGCGACGAGGATGTGCAGGGCCGTCCGCACGCTGTCGTCCGTCGTGAACTGTCCCGCCCTGACGCCCTCGTCGATCAGGGCGACGAGCGCGGCGCGGGTCCTCGACTCCTGTGCGCGCACCGCGAGGCGCAGGGGCGTCTTGAACCTGCTCAGATGCCGGGCGTTGAGCCAGAGACGGCTGAGGCCCACGTAGTCGCCGTCGGCGAGCCCCACGAGGAACCGGGCGAGCCGGTCGACGGGCTCCTTCTCCGCTTCGTGCGGCGGCAGGAGCGACTCGCGTTCCCGCGTCGTGGCGTGGGTGAACGCCTCGGCGAGCAGTTCGTCCGCGGCCGGGAAGTAGTGGCCGATGAGGCCGGGGCGGACCTCCAGGTCCTGGGCGACCCGCCGGAGCGTGATCAGTTCGAGCCCTTCCTCCAGCGCGATGTGCGCGGCCGCCCCCACGATCTCGGCGCGGCGCTCATGCGGTGGTTTGCGGGTGTGTTTCGGCTGGGGCCTTGACGTCATGGGCCAAAGGTTATTGGGTTGGCGCCCAACAGGCAGTTGGTCACGTGCCCAATAAGCGGCGGCGTCGCCGTGACAGCGGCAGCGTCGCCGTGACATCCGAAAGGCCCCGATGACGAGCCACCCCACCACCAGACCCGCTGATGAAGCCCACGCCGGGCACGGCCCCGAGCGTGCGGGGCATCCGGAGACCCGCGGCATCGACCTGGTTCCCGACGCCGAAAGGACCGGCCGCCCGCGCCAGCTCTTCGCGGTGTGGGCGGTGCCGAACGTCAGCTACCTGAGCTTCGCGGTCGGGGGCACGCTCATCCTGACGGGGCTCACGCTGCCGCAGGCGATCGGGGTGATCCTGGCCGGAAACCTGCTGTGGGCCTGTACGGGTGCCATCGCGGCGAGCGGCCCGGTCGCCGGCACCAGCGGCTCGGTGATATCCCGGGCGTACTACGGGGTCCTGGGCAACAAGGCCGTGCTCGTCGTCACCGGCTGGCTCATCGCGGCGGCCTACCTCGCCCTGAACTGGTCGGCCGCCTCGGTCGCAGGCATCGGCCTGGCGGTGCGGGCGGGGCTGCCGGACAGCTCCGCCGTGCACGCGTCCGTGATCTGCCTCATCGCGGGTGCCACCCTGCTGATCGCGGTCTACGGCTACGCGACGATCGTCCGCCTCTACTCCGCGCTCAGTGTCCTGCTGACCGTGGTCTTCATCGTGGTGACGGGGTACGTGCTCGCCGAGGCCGACTGGTCCTACGCCCCGGCGGAACCGCTGCGCGGCGGCGCGCTGGTCGCCGCGCTCGGCGTCGCGTTCACCATCGTCGCCTCCACCCCGCTGTCCTACAGCAACAGCCCCGACCTGGCCCGCTACCTGCCGCGCGGCAGCAGCTCCGCCGCGATCGCCGGATGGACCGCCCTGGGCGCCTACCTGCCGAGCGTCGTCTTCACCTCCGTCGGGGCGCTGGCGGCCACCAGCCTCGACATGAGCGACCCCCAGGCGGCCCTGGAGAGCATCCTGCCGGGCTGGTTCATCCCCGTCTTCGTCATCTCGGTCGTCCTCAACACCCTGACCAACAACGGCATGACGGCGTACAGCGCCGGCCTGTCGATCCAGTCGGTCGGGGTCCGTATCGCGCGCATCCCCGCGGTCCTGGTCATCGGTGTCCTCGGCACGGGCATGACGTTGTACGCGATCCTCGTCCGGGACTTCCTGACGAGCGTCAACACGATGCTCCAGCTCGTGGTCGTCGTGACCGGCCCGGCCATGGCGGTGGCCGTGACCGATCTCCTGATGCGGCGCAACCGCTACGACGGGCCCAGCCTCCTCCAGCAGGAGCGCGGCGGGCCGTTCTGGTACCACGGGGGCGTCCACGTCGCCGGTGTCCTCGCGCTCCTCGCGGGCGCGTCCGCCTCCCTGATGTGCGTGACCACCAGCTTCTGGGCGGGCCCCGTCGCCGAAGCCGCGGGCGGCGTCGATCTGGCCATCCCCTCCGGCATGGCCGTCGCCGCCGCCGTCTACTGGACGACCGCCCGGGCCGTCGGGTCGGTCCCGCGCCGCCCCTGACCCGCCCCACCCGCGTCCGCGTACGCCGGACCACACCCCCCCCCGTCGAAGAACATCCGGAAGAGGAACACCCCGTGCACGCAGACACCCTCCTGCTGGCCGCCCATGTGGAGAACCCGGCCGAGGAACCGCCCCACCCACCGACGATCGAGCCCAGGAACCCACGGCCGAGCCCCGCGGCGCACACGCCGACGACCACGCGGGCGACCACGCCGACGACCACGGCGGCGGCCCCGATAGCGAACCCAACAGCGAATCCGACGGCGAACCCAACAGCGAGCCCGACGGTGACCGCGGAGGCGGACCCCGCGGCGACCGAGGTCGCGAACCCGTCGGCGACCGCCGTGGCGATCGCCGGCGGCCGCGTGATCGCCGTCGGCGACAGCGCCGCTCTCGACGCCTTGCGCGGTCCGGACACCGCCGTCCACAGCTTCCCCGGAGCCACGATCCTCCCCGGGCTCGTCGACGCGCACGCCCACCCCGTGTGGGGCTCGATCGAGATCGGCCGCGGCGTGGACCTCTCCGGCGCCGCCACGCTCGAACAGGTCTGCGCGCGCCTGGCCGACGCCGCGCACGGACTGCCGGCCGACGAGTGGATCACCGGCTTCGACCTCGACGTCAACGTCTTCGACGGCGATCCGGCCGGCGCCGTGTTCGGGGAGCGCTTCCCGGGACGGCCCATCTCCCTGATGACCAGGGACGCGCACGCCCTCGTCGTCAGCCCGCGCGCAGGGGAACTCGCCGGCCTGACCGGCCGGGAGACGTTCACCGACGCCTCCACCGTCGTGGTGGGCGCCGACGGCCGCCCCACCGGGTACGTCGTCGAACTCCAAGCGATGGACTTGGTGTTCGACCACTACCCCGAGGTGCCGGTGGCCACCGCCGCCGCCCACGTGCTGCGCCAACTGCGCACCCTCGCCCGCGGCGGCCTGACCGGTCTGCACGCCCTTGACTTCACCGATCCGTCGGAAGCCGTGTACCGGCACATCGAGGAGCGCGGCGAGCTGCCGCTGCGCATCCGCTGCTCGCCCCTGGTCCCCGCGGACTCCGCTCCCGCCGTCTGGCGGGACATCGCCGGGCTCCAGGGGCGCCGCGGACGCCGCTGGCACGTCGAGGGGGCGAAGTTCATGCTCGACGGTACGGCGGACAACGGCACCGCCTGGTTCGACCGGCCCGACACCCACGGGGAGAACCGGGAGCCGCTCTGGCGCGATCTCGACGCCTACCGTGCCGCGATGCGGTTCTTCGCCGGACGGGGCATCCCCACCGCCACCCACGCCATCGGCGACCAGGCCGTCCGCTTCGCCCTCGACGTCATCGAGGAGATCGGCCCGGTCGAGCGCGGACCGCACCGCATCGAGCACATCGAGTCCCTGCCCGACGACCTCCTGGACCGTTTCGCCGCCCTCGGCGTCGTCGCGGGACTACAGCCCGTGCACGGCACCCGGCACACGCGCGCCGACGGTACCGACAAGTGGTCCCTGCGCATCGGCCCCGACCGGGCCGCCCGCGGCTGGCGCACCCGCGACCTGCTGGACCACGGCGCCGTCGTGGCGCTCGGCTCGGACTGGCCGATCGGCCCCGGCGACCCGCGCATCGGCCTCGCCGACTGCCAGCTGCGCCGCCCGGTGGAAGAACCGCACACGCCGCCCGTCCAGCCCGGACAGGCGCTGACCGCCCGTGAGGCGTACGCCGGCATGACGGCGGCCGCCGCCCGTGCCGCGGGGGCGGCGGCCGAACTCGGCGAGGTCGCGCCCGGCTACCTCGCCGACCTCACCGTGTTCGCGGCCAACCCCCTCGACCTGCCCCCCGAAGAACAGCCCGGCAACCCCGTCCTCGCGACGGTCGTCGGGGGCACCGTCCAGCTCCACCCGCACAGCACCGAAGGAACCCCGTGACCACCACCTCTCCGCTCCCTCCCGCCCCCCGGCCGCACATCGAGGCCACCGCGGCGGACCCGTACGACCGCGGTGCCGCGCGTGGCCGGCAGCTGCGCGAGGGCATCCCCGCCGCGGCGGAGGTCTACGACCGGCTGTTCGCCCTCGGCGGCATCACGCCCGCCCGCGTGGCGGAGGACGCCGCGCGCGCCCTGGAGGACATCGCCCGGTTCCGTCCGGCGGCCCGTGCCGAGATCGCGGGAATCGCCCACGGAGCCGGCGTCGACGAATGGCGGGTCGCCGCTCTCAACGCCCGCACCGAGATCCTCGCCCGCAGCGCCGCCGTACCGCCCGGGGAGTGCACCACGATCGTGCGCCGCGTGCCCGGCGAGGACGGCGCCGCGCGCACCTTCGGCGTCCAGACGTGGGACTGGCACATCGAACTGGGCGCCCTCTGGCACACCCTGGAGTCACGCGGCGGCCGGCACGACTTCGTCGGCCTCACGGAGAACGGCATCCTCGCCAAGATGGGCGTCAACAGCGCGGGGCTGGCCCTGCACTTCAACATCCTCGGCCACCGGCGCGACGGTGTCGGCGGTGTCCCCGTGCACGTGCTCGCGGCCGTCGTCCTGGAGGAGGCGGGCAGTGTCGCCGAGGCCGTGGAGATCGTCCGCGGCGCGCCGCTCGCCTCCTCCGGATCGTTCGCGCTGTTCGACGAGACGGACGCCGTACTGCTGGACCTGAGCCCCGTCGGGGTCTTCGAGGTGCCGTCCGAGCACGGCACGTTCGTCCGCACCAACCACTTCCTCACGCCGGTCCCCGCCGCCGAGGAGAAGAGCCGGCTCTACCAGCCGGACTCGGGTGAACGCCGCGCGTTCGTCCTCGACCGCCTCGCCGACAGGCGGCCCACGGCCCTCGGCGAGCTGCCGGAACTCCTCGTGACCGGCCCCGGCGAGCCGCCGGTGACCTGCCTGCCCGACCCGGACAAACCCCTGGGCCAGCGCTGGGCCAGCCTCGCGACGATCACCCTCGAACCCTCGACCCGCACCGCCGCCGTCCTCGACGGCACCCCCGCCGACATCGGCACCCGCGAGTGGCGCGTCCTCACCGCGGGCCGGCACGGGGAAACGCGGACCACTTAACCGGTTCCGTGCAATCCATTGTGCTCCCGAATCCCGCCCCTTAGGGTCGAGGCCGTCGCCCCCCGGCGTACCGCTGCCCGGCGTACCGCTGCCCGGCGTGCCGTGCCGCGGCACCCGGGCAGCGGCCGGCCGGGCGCGGAAATACCGTGCCGCCCCGGCCTGCCGCGTCCGCCGCCACGTGGGCGCGACCGCACCGCCCCTGACGACGCGTCGTACCCGGACCGCTGATACCGGCTGCCCGAGGACAGGCGTGTCCCCATCGACCCAGGAGCACGTGATGAGACGAACACGAGCCGCCGTCGCGACAGGCACCCTCCTCGCCGCCTGCGCCGCGCTCCTCGCCGCCCCTCCGTCCGCCCAGGCCGCGGACACCCCCGGATTCCACATCCGGGACGGCCGGCTGCTGGACGCCGCCGACGAGGACTTCGTGATGCGCGGGGTGAACCACGCGCACACCTGGTACCCCGACAGGACGGACCGGGCCCTGAAGGACATCAAGGCCAAGGGCGCCAACACCGTGCGCGTGGTCCTCGGCACGGGGGACCAGTGGGCCAAGAACGACACCGCCGACGTCGCCCGGGTCGTCTCCGAGTGCAAGGAGAACCGGCTCATCTGCGTCCTGGAGGCCCACAACACCACCGGATACGGCGAGTCGGGCGCCGCCGTGCCGCTGTCCAGGGCCGTCGACTACTGGATCGGCGTCAAGGACGCCCTCGTCGGCCAGGAGAAGTACGTCCTGGTCAACATCGGCAACGAGCCGTACGGCAACACCGGCTACACCGCCTGGACGGGCGACACCAAGACCGCCATCGGCCGGCTGCGGGCCGCGGGCCTGGACCACACCCTCATGGTCGACGCCCCCAACTGGGGCCAGGACTGGTCCTTCACCATGCGCGACGACGCCGCCGACGTCCTGGCCGCCGACCCCGACCGCAACGTCCTGTTCGACATCCACATGTACGGGGTCTACGACACCCCGGCCGAGGTCCGCGACTACCTCAACCGGTTCGCCGCCGCCGAACTGCCCATCGTGGTCGGCGAGTTCGGCGACATGCACTCCGACGGCAACCCGGACGAAGACGCCATCATGAGCACCGCCCAATCCCTCGGCATCGGCTACCTGGGCTGGTCCTGGAGCGGCAACGGCGGTGGCGTCGAATACCTCGACCTGGTACGGGACTTCGACGCGAACCGACTCTCCGACTGGGGCAAGCGACTCTTCGACGGCGCCAACGGCATCAAGGCCACCGCGAAGGAGTCCGGCGTCTTCGGCGGCACGGGCCCCGGACAGGGCGGCGCATGCCACGTCACCTACCGCCTGAGTGACTGGGGCGGCACGTTCAACGCGGACGTCACCATCCGCAACACCTCGGGCGAGAAGGTCGAGGGCTGGAAGCTGGACTTCTCCTTCCCGGGACAGCAGAAGCTCAACGCGGTGTGGAACGCCAAGGCGACCCAGACCGGGTCCGACGTCCACGTCACCCCCGAGCCGTGGACCGGCTCCATCCCCGCGAACGGCACGGTGAGCTTCGGGTTCAACGGCTCCTCCACCGGCACGAACGCCGCGCCGAGGACCTTCACCCTCGACGGCAGGACCTGCGCCACCACCTGACCCAGGGACCCGGCGCCGGCGCGGCGAGCGCGGCGACCGGGTGAGCGCACCGCGGCGGCCACCCGGTAAGGTCGGCCGCCGCGGCGGGGAACCGGTACGGCGGGAGGACGCATGAAACGGCCGACGATCACGGACATCGCACGCCGTGCGGGCGTCTCCAAGGTCGCGGTCTCCTACGCGCTCAACGACCAGCCGGGCGTGTCCGAACGGACCCGGGCGAGGATCAAGGCCATCGCCGAAGAGGTCGGCTGGCGCCCCAGCAGCGCCGCCCGCGCACTCAACGGGGCGCGGGCCCGGGCCGTGGGCCTGGCCGTGTGCCGGCCCGCCCGCACACTGAGCGTCGAGCCGTTCTTCATGGAGCTGATCGGCGGCATCGAGTCCGAACTGGCGCCGCGGTCCATCGCGCTGATGCTCCAGACCGTCACCAGTCACGACGACGAGACGGAGCTGTACCGGCGCTGGTGGGGCGAGGGCCGGGTGGACGGGGCGCTCCTGGTCGACCTGAACGACGACGACGTACGCGTGCCCGCTCTCGCGGCCCTGGGCCTGCCGATGGTGGCCCTGGGGCCGCCGCGGGCCGCCGGTCCCGTACCCGCCGTGTGGTCCGACGACGGAGCCGGTATCCAGGAGATCGTCGCCCATCTGGCCGCGCTGGGGCACCGCACCGTCGCGCGGGTGGCGGGGCTGCCGAAGCTCGCGCACACCAGCGTGCGCGACGCCGCCTTCGCGGCGGGCTGCCGTGAGGCGGGGCTGCCCGCGCCCGCCATGGTGCACACCGACTACTCCGGCGAGGAGGGCGCACGCGCCACCCGTCGACTCCTCGGCACCGCGCCGCGCCCGACCGCCATCGTCTACGACAACGACATCATGGCCGTCGCGGGCCTTTCGGTGGCGCAGGAGCTCGACCTGGACGTTCCCGGCGACCTGTCCCTGGTGGCCTGGGCCGACTCGCCCGTCACCCAGGCGGTACGCCCGCAGCTCACCTCACTGACACGGGACGTCCCCGCGTACGGGGCCTGCGCCGCGCAGACCCTGCTCGCCGCCATCGACAAGGAACCGGTCGAACACCTCCAGGTGGCCACCGCCCGGCTGGTGCCCCGCGCGAGCACCAGTCCGCCCCGCCCGCGCTGAGGCGCGGGACCGGTCGGTGTGTCACCTGTGCGGGCGGCGGCCCTCACTCGTGCGGCGGCAGGTCGATCCGGGACCGCAGATACGCGAGGCCGGAGGTTCCGCCGGTCCCGGGCAGGTCGCCGATCATCCGCTCGACGAGCAGCAGATGGCGTGTTCGCCAGCGGGTCGCCGCGGCCCGCAGGGCCCACAGCGCGTCGGCCGCCTCCCGGTGTTCCGCCTCGCCCGCTCCACCGGCACGGGCATCGGCACCGGCGTCCGCGGGGTTCGTCGCGCACGCCGGAAGGCAGTCCGGTGAGGCGATGTGCCGGAACAGCTCCGCGAACTGGCTCGACTGCGCCGCGCTGGCGTCTCCGAGCAGCGGGCGGAAGGAGGCGAAGGCGTCGGGGGTGAGGCGTTCGAGCAGCGCCAGGTGGGCCTCAAGGACGTCCACGACCGCCGTGACCCGGCGCAGGGCACGGGCCGCAGCGGCCTGCCCGCCGGAACGCGCGAGTCGCGGCACCTCCCGCAGATCCACCAGGGCCTGGCTCACCAGCAACTCGGCGGACTGGTGCACCGTGATGAAGAAGTGCTCGTCCGCCCACTGCCCCGACTGCCTGTCGGGCGTACGCGGCCGTTGGAGGCCGAGGAGATCGGCGAGGCGTAGGTAGCGGGCGTAGGGCGTCTCCATGAGTTCGATCATGGACGCTGGGGGCGACCGCCACCGGTGTCGCGCCCCGGAGCGCGCCCGGATCACTCGATCGGCGCTCTTGCGTCCCCGGCCCGTGGGGGAGCCATAGCTGTGCGCCAGTGGCGGTCTCTGCCCCAGAGCCCTCGTAGGGAGCACGATGAGCGAGTTCAGCGTCGGGCGGGAACGCGTGCTCACGGTGGGTGTGGCCGTCGCCCGCTCGGGGCGGTTGGCGAACCTCGGGGACCCCCTGGACTTCGCCATGACCCTCATGGCGGAGAAACTGGCCGGGGCCGGCCCTGCCGGGTACCGGATTCGGCTGGCGGGCCGGGACACCCGCTCCAGTGCCGAGGGCGCCCGGCAGGCGGTGGACGAGCTGGTCGCGGACGAGGACGCCAAGATCGTCCTGACGCTGGCCGGGACCCAGGTGCTGCCGGCGGTCGCGGACGCCTGCGAGGCGGCCGGGGTGCCCTGCCTGTCGAGCGCCTTCCCCTGGCAGGTCTACTACTACGGCCGCGGGGCGGACGAGAACCGCCCCTTCGACTGGACCTACCACTTCTGCTGGGGCCTCGACGACATCGCGGACACCTTCGCCGACCTCTGGGAACGCGTGGACGGCCGCGAGCACACGGTGGGCTGCCTGTGGAACGACGGCCCGCAGGGCGCCTGGTCCCGGCATCCGGAGCACGGCTTCGCGCCGGCGGCAGGCGCCCGCGGACACGACCTCCTGCGACCGGAGCCATATCGCGAACCGGCCACGGCCATGGCACTCGACGCCCATGTCGCGGCGTTCCGTGACGCTCAGGTCGACATCGTCACCAGCGCCGCCACGGGCCAGGACCTCGCTCTGTTCCGCTCCCGGGCCGCCGAGGGCGGCTGGCGGCCCCGCCTGATCACCTGTTCGCGGTGGCTGGCCTATCCGCCGTCGGTCACGAGCGCCGGCGGCCGGCCGGCCCAGGCAGGTGTGGCGACGCTCGCCTACTGGACGCCGGCCCACCCCTACGTCTCGTCCCTCGACGGCATGACCGCGGCCGGCCTTGCCGAGGCGTACGAGCAGCGCACCGGCCGCCAGTGGCTGCAACCCCTCGGGTTGGCGTACGCCTTGTTCGAAGTGGCCGCGCACGCGCTGACCACCGCCGGCGATCCCACCGACCGCCGTTCCGTCGCCGTCGCCGTGGGCGAGAGCCGGGTGCGGACCATCGCCGGTGTACTCGACTGGACCGCGGGCCCGGTACCCAACATCGCCACTGTTCCGCTGGCGGGCGGACAGTGGCAGCCGGGCACGCGCCACGACTACGAACTCACCGTGGTCACCAGCGGGCAGGTCGACGGCCTCCCGGCCGCCGGAGACCTCATCCCCACCTGACCGGGCCTTCGGCCACCGGGGGTTGCCGCGCGCGTCAGCCGCGCGCCTCCGGGGCCAGGTCTCCCGCCAGCTCCTCCGCCAAGGTCAGACTGTCGGCGAGGCGTCGGCGCTCGCCCTCCTCCAGGGGGATGGCGCGCACGCGGGCGAGCAGGGCCCGGGCTCGCTCGGGCTCGGCCTGGCGCAGGGCGAGTTCCGCGCGGTAGACGAGGGCTTCGACGAGGTCCACGGGGAGCGCGGTCGCCTCCTCCCTGGCCAGGTTCGCGTCGAGGACCTTGACGGCCTGGGCGGTGTCGCCCTTGGAGTCTCCCAGGACGACGGCGTTCTCCAGTGCCACGGCCAGTCTGCCCGTCGGGGCCGGCGCGGCCTCCGGTGCGGCCTCCGGTGCCGACTTCTCCACGGCGTTGAAGACCCGTATCCAGTTGCCACCCGGGTCGATCATGGTGAACCCCGTCCGGCGGCCGTCGTTCTTGCGCCTCCGGGGCGTGGTCAGCCTCGGAATCCCCCGGACGGGCACCTTTCCGTAGACCGAGCGCAGTCCGTCCGCGAAGGCGCGGTGCAGAGCGCCGGTGTCGGGGACGTAGAGCGCGCATGCGCCGTAGCAGTCGGAGGGATCGAAGCCCTCGATGGCGAAGAAGTGCATTTCGAGGTCTTCGCGGCGCAGGGCCACGTAAGGATTCGGGCGGGTCTGCCGGTAGGTCGTACGGAACCCGAGCGCCTCGTAGAACGTGGTGATCTCGTCGATGGAACGGCAGGGCAGTTGGGGGACGGCCACCTCGTCGGCCATGAGCCCTCCTCGCTAGTCCAAGTTGACTAGTGCCAGCGTACCGCCCGCCCGAAGGCGGGACCAGGGTTCGGGCCCCTGCCGCGTGGAGGCGTCACGCCGTGATGTGCCGGAGAGCGAGAAGCGTGGCGTCGTCGGAGCGGTGCGGGCTGTCGAGCAGGCGTACGACGCGCTGGGTGAACGCCTGGAGTGCGGCGTGGCCCGGCCCCGGGGCCCCTTCCGGGCAGGCGGCTTCGACGGCGTCGAGAAGGCGGGCGGTGTCCAGGTCGGGGTCGCTGTCACGGCGTTCGACCAGGCCGTCGGAGTAGAACAGCACGATGTCGCCCGGTGCGAGTGGTGTCTCGGCGGCGGTGTACGCGATGTGGGACAGCACTCCCAGCGCGGGTCCCGATCCGCCGGGCGGTGCGGGCAGCTGGGTGGCCCGGCCCTCGCGCAGCAGGACGGGGCACGGGTGGCCGGCGCAGGTCCAGCGCAGCAGGGCGCGTTCGGGGTGGTAGCGGGCGATGATCGAGGTGGCCGTCGACTCGATGCCGTCGTCGCAGGCCACCTCGTTGAGCCACTGGGTGAGCTGCTCGACGGACTGTTCGGTGTAGGCCAGCCCGGCCAGGGCGTAGCGGAGCTTGGCCATCAGGGTGACGGCGTCCAGGCCGTGGCCGCGGGCGTCCCCCACGCCGACGAGGAGTCTGCCGTCCGGCAGCCTGCGGGCCTTGTACCAGTCGCCCCCCACTCCTGCCCCGGTGGCATCGGGCAGGTACACGACGGCGGCTTCGAGTCCGGAGGGGGCCAACTCACCCTGGAAGTGGGGGAGTACCGCCTCGCGCAGTACGTCGGCGACCTCCGCGACCGTCTCGGCGCGCTGGCGCTGCCGCCGCGCCTCGCGCTCGGCGTGTTCGGCGGCCGTACGGCGGTGCCACTGGGAGGTGACGTCGATGAGCACCGCGCGAACGGCCCACACCAGAGCGCCGGGTGCCACCTGCTCGGGCTCGGCGACCATGCGGATCACCCGGTCGGACTCCGTCGCCGTGCCGGTGCGCAGGTGCAGTTCGCACTCGGCCGTGTGCTTGCGCAGGATGACGTCGTACAACATCTGGTACAGCGCGCCGAGACTGTCCCGGGTGACCAGGGTCGCCAGATCGAACAGGCCGGGCAGCGGCGCGGCCTCGTCAAGGCCGAGCACGTCGCGGAAGCCGCGTGAGGGCTGGATGCCGGAGTCGCCGAGGTTCCACTCGGCCCAGCACGTCTTGACCAGCTTCTGCGCGGCCAGGGCCATGCGCAGGGGGTCTCCGTGCTCCCAGGTGATCAGCAGGTGCCGCCCGCACGGGATCACTCGCATCAAGATGTTGGACCGCGCGGGGCCGTCCGGAGTACCGCGGAACCACGCGATGCTCTCCGGGCCCTGGACGACCCCGTCGTGGCACGCACGCTCCAGCATCCCGGGCAGCGCGGTGTCCCTCAGGGCGGGGAACCGGACGAACAACGGCGCCGGACCACTCCACTCGGACAGGCTGCTGCTCGCGGACTGGCCCTCGCCCGGGTGGGCACGCGCGGCAGCGTTGTGCCCCACGTGCACGAAGTCCTCGATCCCCCCTTCGTGGTGGAGAACGGGGGCGACCAGGAGCGCCGGGATCGGCATGGCTTCGAGCAGATCGTGCCCCGACGGCGACGGCGGCAGATCCTGCGGCGCGGGCGGAGCGGACGCCCGCGCCGGTGCCGGAGTGTGCTGTTCGGCGTAGACCCGCACGCGCTCGTGCTGGGCCTCCAGCAACTCGTGCACGGCCCGCAGCTCCAGACGCGACCGTGCCGGCTCGTGCCCGGGCGGAAGGGGGACCATCACGGGAGAGGCTCTCAGCGTAGGGAGCGGCGGATCAGAACAGTATCCGCGCGGTGCCACTGGATCACCCGGCGACATACCGCAGGCGCCCACGAAGAGTGGCGGATGCGTGCACGTGGGCCTCGACGCGGTGGAGGACGTCTGCACCGCCGATGAGCAGCGGGTATGGGACACCGCCCGGTTGTACGAACAGCGCCTCGGCAAAGCCGTCGTCAGCGCCGGCCGAGCTACGGCGTGGGCGCCGCTGCGTGCCGTGGGGGAGCGAACGGCACCAGGATGACCTTGCCGACCACCGTGCCGGACTCGGCGAGTCGTACCGCCTCGCCGACCTCGGTGAGCGGGACGCGTGCGGCGACCTGCGGGACGAGGGCGCCGTCGGCCAGCAGTGCGAAGACCTCGGTCAGGTCGGCACGCAGCCGGGTGCGGAAGGCGTCGAGCCTGCGGCGTCCCGCCCAGATGTTGTAGAAGTGGGCGCCCTTGCCGTTGGGCAGCGCGTTCCAGAGCGTCAGACGGGCGAGCAGCTTGAGGACCGGGGCCCTGGACGAGCCCTGGACGTCGCGGGTCGACGCGGTGCCGTAGGAGACGAGGGTGCCCTTGGCGGCAAGCAGGTGGTAGGAGGTGACGATGCCCTCGCCGCCCACGTGGTCGAAGACCGCGTCGTATCCCCGCGGGGCCTGGGAGCGCAGCCGCTCGGACAGGTCGGGTGCCCGGTAGTCGACGGGGACGGCGCCCAGTGCCCTGACGGCGTCGTGGTGCTTGGCCGATGCCGTGCCGACGACCCGGGCACCGGCGACGCGGGCGAGTTGTACGAGGGTGGAGCCGACGCCGCCGTTCGCGCCGTGCACGAGGACGGTGTGGCCGGGGCGGACCTTCGCGAGGCGGTGGAGCATCTGCCAGGCCGTGATGCCGTTGACCACGAAGGTCTCCGCGTCGGCGGGGTCGACCGTGCCGGGCACCTCGGTGAGGTCGCCCGCGTCGACGGTGACGTGGCTGGCCCAGGCACCCGTCTTGGTCAGCACCGCGAACCGCCGCCCCAGCAGGTCGCCCGATACGCCCTCGCCGACGTCGACGGCCCGCCCGACGAGGTCGTAACCGGGGACGAAGGGGTAGGGCGGCTGGTCGAAGTACTTGCCGCGGCGCATCTGCTGCTCGGCGAAGGAGACACCGGCGGCCTCCATCGCGAGCACCACCTGCCCGGGGCCGGCCGGACGGCAGGGCCGGGTGCGCACCTGGATGCCCTCCGGACCGACGATGCCGGGCAGCACCGCTTCGGTGACGGAGGTGGGGCGGACCTGGGACTCGTACATGGCAATGCTCCTCGTCAGATGTGGGGCAAGGGGTGCGTGGTGGGGGGAGTAGCGGGAGTAGGGGAGTCGGTGAGGCGGGGAGTATGTGTGGTTGACCACTCACTACGGACGACGAAAAAAGGACGGCCGCTGGGTCCGCGGACGTGCGGCCGCCCGTCCGGAAGGTGGGTCAGTAGTGCGTGATCCCGGCGGCCAGGGTGCGGGTCCAGGGCGCCGAGACCGCCTCGGCGTCGATGGAGACCAGCAGGTGGCAGAGCATGCCGGTGGCGAAGAACTGCTGTACCTGCTCGTCGCTGCCTCCCGAGGCGCCGCGGACGTACTCGACCGTGCGGGCGTACCCCGCCCGGACCGCCTCCCTGATCGCCGGCTCGGACACCGCGGCGGCCTGGGCGTGCAGCTGGACAAGCATGAGGTCGTTGTCGCTGATGAGGCGGGCGTAGGCGTCGCCCATCGAGGCGAGCACCGCCTCGGGGGCGCTGCTCTCGGCCTTCGCCGCGCCGCCTTCGAGAGCGGCGCGGACCCGGACGAAGCAGTGCTCAACGACCGCGCCGAAGAGGACTTCCTTGTTCGGGAAGAGGCGGTAGACGTAGGCCTGCGAGATGCCGGCGGCCTTGGCGACCTCCGTGGTGGTGGTACCGAAGTACCCCCGCGCCGCGAAGGCTCCGATGGCGGTGCGCAGCACCGTCTCGCGCCGTTCCTCGGCCGTGGACAGTTGCCGGTGGTGCGTCGTCATGTGAGTACTCAACCACTCACTCTTTTTCGCGTCAAGCGGGGCCGGGGTGAGCGGGGGCTTCCGTGCCGGATGCCTGACCGCGCGGGGCAGTGGCCTCCGGTGCCGGTGGTGGCTCAGTGTCCGCAAAGGGAGAATTCGCGTTCCCGCATGAGCTGTTCGCGGTACTCCTTGGCCTGGGTGGTGGGCCCGGGGAAACCACTTGTGGGGGAGCCGGGTGGGCATGGCAGGCTTGCGCGGTGATCGTTGAACTGGCGCCTCGGTTCCTGAGCTGGGACGAGGTGGACCCCGCGCGTCATCGGTTCGACGGCGCGTCGGCAGCGCGGGTGGTGCACTCGCTCGGACCGGCCACATGTGTTCCGCGCCGCCCGGACGTCCCCGTCGCCGACCCGGCGATGAGCGCCTGGAGCCACGGCGAGGCCGGGTCGTGGGCCGACGCCATGTCGCAGGCCCTCGTCGAGCACTACGGACGCTGGACGCTGGGCTGGCGCTGGGCGCACGACAAAGGGGACTTCGACGGCGGGCCGGTGGGGAGCTGGTGCTGCCCGCGCGACTCGGTCACCACCCCGGACGAGACGCTCGCCCGAGTGGTCGCCGCCCTGTGCGAGTGGCGCGGCTGGCTGGAGAGCCTGGCCGGGTGGTTCGACGCGTACCCGCTGGAGCCGGCCGACATCGGGGACCAGCGCATCCTGTGGGAACGCGCCGCCCGGAACCTGATCCTCCAGGTGACCGACCGTACGGGCTGCGGCAGCGGCTGGTACGGGCACTGCCACCAGGTCCTCACGTGGTTCCTCAGCCACTGGGGGTTCGCACCCGACACCGCGCGGGACCTGGTCGACCAGGCGATCGGCGGACGGTTCCTGAGCTGGACGGGCCCGGACATCGTGCTGGTCGACGACGTCGCGGAGCGGCTCTCGCTGTCGTTGCGGCCCGACGACGGCATACGGTCCGCCGAGCCCCCGGCGGACCATCTGGAGCGCTGGCTCACGGTGCGCGGGAACGTGCCGTGGCGCCAGGCCCCCGACAGCGGCGCCGACACACCCGTGACCCCGTCACGCGACGGTGCCGTGGAGGACATCCGCGCCTTCGACGGCGCCGTGGACCCCGCCCGCGCCAGGGGCCTGCTCGCCGCTCTGGAACTGATGCGGTCCGACGCGGCGCGCGGCGCCACGCTCGACTTCGACCTGCTCAGCGGCTGGCAGCAGCACATCCTGGACACACCGCGACGGCCGCTGTTCCGCACTGCGCCCGCCTTCGCCAAGGGCGGCCGCGAGCGCTACGGCATCGGCCCCGACACCCGCGCCCGTCTCGATGCCTGCCTGGCCGAGAGCGCGCCGGACGGTGAGCGGCCCCTTCCCCTGACCGCACGTGCCGCCCGCGCCCATCTCGACGTCTGCTTCTTCCACCCCTTCGACGACGGCAACGCCAGGTCCGCCTTCCTCGCCCTGCTCTTCGTCCTCGCCCGGGAGGGCATCACGCTCGACGGAGTCGCCCTGCTGCGCCGCGTCACCTTCGAGGCGGGAAACGCCGATGACCCGCTGATCCTCGCCCGCTACATCAGTCGCCACCTCGCCGATACCCGGCGCACCGCTGCCGGGCGTGACCGCGAGGAGGCCGCTCAGCGGGGTCCGGACAGCAGGGCGTTGAGTTCGGGGAAGGCGATGCCCTGGGTGAGGGAGTCGTAGCCGCCGGTGCCGAACATGTCCTGCGCGGCGCGGCGGGCGGCGGCGTAGGCGGCCTGGGCCACGCCCGAGCCGAGGCTGACGCGGGCCACACCGAGGGCACCGAGTTCGGCGACGCCGGGGGCGCCGGGGCCGGCCATGACGTTCAGGGGTACGGAGATGTCCTCGGCCAGCGCGGCGATGGTGGCGGCGTCGGTGACTCCGGGCACGAAGATGCCGTCCGCGCCCGCGTCGACGTACAGATGTGCCCGGGTCAGGGTTTCCTTCAGCCGGGTGCGCGGGTCGCCGAGCCCGAAGAGGAAGGTGTCGACACGGGCGTTGAGGAACAGGTCCGCGCCCGCCAGGTCGGCACTCCGCCGGGCCGCGGCCAGCCGCGCCGCGAGCTCCGCCGGAGGGCGGGTGCCGTCCTCCACGTTGACGCCGACGGCGCCCGCCGCGAGCACCCCGGTGACGGTCTCGGCGACATCCGCGGCGTCCTCCCCGTACCCGCCCTCGATGTCAGCGGTGACGGGCACCTCGACGGCGGCGGCGATCCGGGCGATCAGCCCCAGCGCCCGGTCGCGGGTGAGGACGTCACCGTCCGGTGCCCCCAGCGACCAGGCGACACCGGCACTGGTGGTCGCGATCGCGGGTGCGCCCGCGGCCTCGATGACGCGGGCGCTCGCGACATCCCAGGCGTTGGCGAGTGCGAGAGGGGCGGCGGGGGTGTGCAGGGAGCGGAAGAGGCGGGCGTTGTCCGACTGCGTCGTGGTCATGGACGCAGTCAAACACCTGCCGCCGGCCGTCTTCCGGCAGGAATCCGACATGGACGTCGACCTCACGACCGACGCAGCCGTCCCCGCCCGGACGCGATCGTCCCCGCCCGGACGCAGTCGTCCCCGGCCGACGCAACCGACCCCCGGCCGTACGCGATCGTCTCCGCCCGGATGCAACCGACCCTCGCCCGGCGCAGCAGTCCCCGCCCGGACGCGATCGTCCCCGCCCGGACGCAGTCGTCCCCGGCCGACGCAACCGACCCCCGGCCGTACGCGATCGTCTCCGCCCGGATGCAACCGACCCTCGCCCGACGCAGCAGTCCCCGCCCGGACGCGATCGTCCCCGCCCCGACGCAACCGACCCCGACCGGTCGCCGACGTCGGCCTCGCGGCCGGTCGCACGGGGCACACCGGTCACAACGGGCCGATCCGATTCTCCCGCGTGCACCCGCGCGCACCCCCGCGCACCGGGAAGTGGTGCCAATACCCGTACAACCGTTCCCGTACCCCAAGGGTCTTGAAGGCGTATTTTCGATCAAACTCATAGGGGGTAACGGACGTGCGACGCCACATCCGTCACGCCATCGCGATCGCCGCGGCGGCCACCACACTCACCGGAGGCATGCTCGCCTCCACCGGCACGCAGGCGGAGGCCGCCACCGCGGGTCCCGCGCCCAGCCGCTACTCCGACGACTTCAACGGCGACGGCTACCACGACCTGGCCATCGGCTCCCCGGACGCCGGCGTGAACGTCACCGGCGCGGACGGGACCGCCACGACCGTGTGGAGCGCGGGCTACGTCACCGTGTCCTACGGCGGCAAGTACGGCGCCCAGAAGACCGGCCTGAAGGTCGTCACCCAGGACACCCCGGGAGTGCCGGGCGACCCGGTGCAGAGCGGGCGGTTCGGGCAGGTCCTCACCAGCGGCGACTTCAACGCCGACGGTTACGCGGACCTCGCCGTGGGCGCCCGGGGCCAGATCAGTCTGCTCTGGGGCAGCCGCACCGGCCTCCAGGGCGGCACCCTGATGGCCGACCCCATGAACTGGTCCGACATCGGCACGGTGCTGAAGGCCGGTGACTTCACCGGCGACGGGAAGACCGACCTGGTCGTCGGCTATTCCACCTCGCTCCGCCTCTTCAAGGGCCCCTTCAAGGCGGACGGCACGCCCGTCTCGACACAGAAGGTGGACACCGGTCGCAACTACCCCGTCTACACGGGGGCGCAGGACCGTATCGCCGTGGGCCGCATCAACAAGGGGTCGATCGACGACCTCGTCGTCCTCGGGGAGGAGCGCAAGCGGGGCCGCGTACTCCTCGGCGGGGCCTCCGGACTGCGCCAGACCCCGGCGACCATCCGCGGCGGCAACAGCGTCGCCATCGCGGACTTCGACAAGGACGGCTACGGCGACATAGCCGTGGGTGACGCGCAGTCCACGCTCGACACGGAATACGCCGCGGGCGTGGTCCGGGTCAACTACGGCTCGTCCAACGGCGCCGACGAGGACCGCAGCACGCGGGTGTTCACGGAGGACACCGCCGGCATCCCGGGCGGCGTGGAGCGGGGCGACCGCTTCGGTGCCTCCGTCGCCGCCGCCGACCTCAACCGCGACGGCTACGCCGAGCTGGTCGTGGGCGCCACCGGTGAGCGCAAGTCCACCTGCGAGCACTGCTACGTCACCGGTGGCGGCTTCTACGTCCTGAAGAGCTCGTCCAGGGGCGTCACCGGCACCGGCGCCGCGTTCTACGCCTACAACGCGTCCGGCCTGCCCCGCCCCACGGGCACGTACCGCATCCCCTCGCACCTCAAGACCACCGACCTGAACAACGACAAGCAGCCCGAGATCACCATCCCGGTCCGGGCGACGGAGCCGCAGGTCTGGTCGGTCGGCACGAAGAGCGGCAAGGTCGCGGGTACCTCGCCCACCCGCGTCGTGAAGCAGCCGGTCGACTCCCGGGTCGGCAAGGGCTTGGAGTTCGGCGTGCTCGCCAACTGACGGGTCGAGGGGGTTCTGGTCCCCCGGACCCACTGGGTACTCTCCTCACCCCTCGGCCCGGTCGCTCGGGCCGAGGGGTGAGCCATGGGCCCGGCACAGGAGGAGACCAGCATGGCCATTCAGCGGATGGACAACGTCGGCATCGTCGTCGGGGACCTCGACGCCGCCATCGCGTTCTTCGTGGAACTCGGTATGGAGCTTGAGGGGAGGACGGAGGTGAAGGGCCGCGTCGCCGACCAGTGCACGGGACTCGACGGAGTCCACTGCGACATCGCGATGGTCCGGACGCCGGACGGCCACAGCCGGCTCGAACTGGCGAAGTACCGCAGCCCCGCGGCGGCCGGCGCCGGTCCGCGCGACCAACCGCACAACGTCCTCGGCACCCACCGCGTCATGTTCGCCGTCGACGACATCGAGGACACCGTTGCGCGCCTGCGCCCGCACGGCGCCGAACTCGTCGGCGAGATCGCCCGGTTCGAGGACAGCTGTCTGCTCTGCTACGTCCGCGGCCCGGAGGGCATCATCGTCGGCCTGGCCGAACAACTGCGCTGAGACGGCGCGTCAGAGTACGGCGAGCCGGTCGACCAGCAGCGCCACGCGCCGCTCGGCGTCCGGCGCCGGCAGCCGCCCCGTCCGGGTCAGGGTCGCCATCCCGTGCAGGGCGGCCCAGAACACCTCGGTGAACAGCCCCGGGTGCACACCGTCCCCGGCCACCTCGTCGAGGCTCTCCAGCAACGCGGAGAAGGCGTCCTTCAGCGGCTCCGGTGTGTCCTCGACGGCGAACGCGAGGCCGCCGTCGAGCTGGAACATGGCGTCGTATACCGCCGGGTTGCGCGCGGCGAAGTCGAGGTAGGCGCGGGCGAGGGCGGTGACCCGGGCGCGCGGGCCGTCCGCGGCGGCGGTCGCGGCCCGCAGCGCCGCGGCCATCTCGGTGGCGCCTTCGAGGGCGACGGCGCCGATGATCTCCCGCTTGCCGCGGAAGTGGCTGTAGAGGACGGGCTGGCTGTACTCGATGCGCTCGCTCAGGCGGCGGGTGGTGACCGCGTCCCAGCCCTGCCCCTCGGCGATCTCGCGGGCGGTCGCCAAGATGAGGCGTTCGCGGGCCGCCCGTTCGCGCTCCTTGCGTTCCTGTACCGACATGCTCCGATCCTAGCACTGCTAGACAACCGAGCGGCAGTAGGGCTAGCGTCGCATCAACAGCTAGCGGCGCTAGATCTCAGAGGGGCTCATCATGCTCAACGCACTTCAGGTCCTCACCACCGTGGTCGTCGGCGTGATGGTGGGGGTGGAGTTCTCCGTGGCCTTCGTCATCAACCGCATCCTCGACGCGCTCCCGGACGACAGCAATCAACTCGGCCGTGCCCACGGGGGCCGGATGCTCGGTGCCGTGATGCCGTTCTGGTACATCGGCTCGCTCGTGCTCGCCGCGGTCTGGGC
Organism: Streptomyces sp. NPDC050703; assembly: GCF_040654435.1. Classification (NCBI taxonomy): domain Bacteria; kingdom Bacillati; phylum Actinomycetota; class Actinomycetes; order Kitasatosporales; family Streptomycetaceae; genus Streptomyces; species Streptomyces sp. NPDC050703. The sequence goes on along the minus strand of NZ_JBFAHX010000009.1, from coordinate 332 downwards.
CGTCGCCGACTGGGGCGGCTCCGGCGCCTGGCTCGTCGTCACCGCCGACGCACTGCTCGTCGTCAGCGTGGTCATGTCGATCCTGCTCCTGGTCCCGATCAACAACCGGGGCAAGACCTGGACCCCGGACAACCGGCCCGCCGACTGGAAGCGGCAGATGAACCGCTGGGACCGCTACCACTACGTCCGCGTCGCCGTCATCATCGCCGCCTTCGCCCTGCTGGCCGCCGCCCTGGCCTGAGAGCCTGTCTTTGAACCCCCGTCGTCCGCGCGGAGCGCGGGCGCAGCGGCGGTCGGTGCGTGCGATCGGCGTGCGGCGTCCCCGGTCATGT
>NZ_JBFAHX010000008.1:216489-250633 GCF_040654435.1 Streptomyces sp. NPDC050703 | reverse complement strand
GCATCACCGTCGAGCGGGTCCTGACCGACAACGGCTCCTGCTACAAGTCCAAGCTGTTCACCCAGACCCTGGCCGCGGCCGGCATCACCCACAAGAAGATCCGACCCTACCGCCCGCAGACCAACGGCAAGGTCGAACGCTTCAACCGCACCCTGCTGGAGGAGTGGGCCTACCTGCGGCCCTACACCAGCAACACAGAGCGGACCGCAGCCCTGGCAGACTTCCTCCACACCTACAACCACCACCGCTGCCACACCGCACTGGGCGGACACCCGCCCATCAACCGCGTCAACAACCCTGCGGGTCAATACATCTAGCCACCCCCGCGGGCGAAGCCGGACGACGTCGGCCACACGAGGCAACCAAAACCTCCTCGCAGTACGTTCTTACGAGTACGGGCGCACGGGCAGAACCGTGCGCTCGTCCGTACCCTGGGGAGGGACCGAACCATGGCCGCGCGCCACCGTCGTATCGCCACCGCTGTCGCCACAGCCCTCATCGTCGTACCGGCCGGCGTCGGCCTCGTCGGCTGCGACGCCGTCTCGAAGGCCATGGACTGCGTCCAGACCGCGGACGTGATCGCCGACAGCGTCACCGACCTGCAGCAGGCCGCCGAGAACGCGGCCGACAACCCCGCCGAGGCGGACCGCGCCCTCGACGACATCGGCAAGAACCTCGACAAGATCGGTGACAAGACCGACGACACCGACGTCACCAAGGCCGTCGACGACCTCGACAAGGCCGTCGACAACGTCCGCGAGGCCATCGAGAACGGCGACGCCACACCGGACGTCAGCCCCGTCACGGACGCGGCGGGGGAGCTGACGAAGGTTTGCACGCCGTAGTGCCGCCGCACCCGTGATCGGGTGGTGGGGATACTGGACGCCATGACCCGCCTCATCCTCGCCACCCGTAACGCCGGCAAGATCACCGAACTGCGGGCGATCCTCGCCGACGCGGGGCTCCCGCACGAGCTCGTCGGCGCCGACGCCTACCCCGAGATCCCCGACGTCAAGGAAACCGGCGTCACCTTCGCCGAGAACGCCCTGCTCAAGGCGCACGCCCTCGCCCGGGCCACCGGGCTGCCCGCCGTCGCCGACGACTCCGGGCTCTGCGTGGACGTCCTCGGCGGAGCCCCCGGCATCTTCTCCGCCCGCTGGGCGGGACGCCACGGCGACGACGCCGCCAACCTGGAGCTGCTCCTCGCCCAGCTCGGCGACATCGCGGCACCGCACCGCGCGGCCCACTTCGCCTGCGCGGCGGCCCTCGCGCTCCCCGACGGCACGGAACGCGTGGTCGAGGGCCGCCTCCGCGGCACCCTCCGCACGGCCCCCGCGGGCTCCGGCGGCTTCGGCTACGACCCGATCCTCCAGCCGGACGGCGAGACCCGCACGTGCGCGGAGCTCTCGGCCGCGGAGAAGAACGCGATCAGCCATCGCGGGGAGGCGTTCCGGGCGCTCGTGCCGGTGGTGCGGGAGCTGCTGGGCTGAGGCCGGGCATTGTTCAGGGCGCGACGCCGTGCGTCGCGCCCTCTTCTCGCGTGGGCCCGGTGGGACTCGAACCCACGACACACCGGACCTAAACCGGCGCCCTCTAGCCTGCTGGGGTACGGGCCCCGCTGGGTCACTCTACTGTGCCGGACGCCGGCCGTTCGAGAAGGTCTTCGTCTGGCTGTGACAGGAGGGGCACAGGTATCTGAGATTGCTCCGGCGGTTGTCCAGCCGGTCGCCGTTCACATGGTCGATCTCCAGGACGAGACGTCTGTTCCGCCACGTCTCACCCAGGCCACAGGCCCCGCACACGCGTGGTACGCCGACGTCGTCGAGGGCGCGTCGCAGCAGGGTGGTTCTGGTGCGCGCCGCGCCCGGGGACCGGCGGACCAAGATGTCCTCGGCGCCTATTCGGTTGGCTCCAGGACGTCCGGCGTTGTGCCCTTGCCCGACGAAGTGGGCGGTCGACAGACCGTGGGCCTCGATGCTGCGCACGGCCTTGGCGCGCGAGGCGCCACTGAACGGAGCGCAGCCCAACGCCCTCAGCACTCCGGCCAGACCGCGGGACCCGGCGACGGCCTCCGCGAGTTCCGCACGCGGGAAGAGGTTGTCGACGCCCTGCGTTCCGCGCCGGACGAAGTGGCTCGTGTCGATCCCGAACCGCTCAAGCTTCTTCCAGACGTGCCCGTACGGGCCGTCCTCCGGTGGAATGCCCATGTGGAGGAACATCTCCCGGACGCTGGAGGAGCGGGCGGCGGCAGCCGTCAGAACCTCCTTCGAGTACGACCGGGCGGGGCGCTCCGGCAGCGGCTCGTCGTTGAAGTGCGTCGTGTCGATCCCGTAGTGCACCAGGCGGTCGCGCAGATACCGGCGGGGGCCCGCGCCCATCGGCGCCCCGAGGCGGCGCATGAGGTCCACCAGGCTCGTACACGAGGGGGCTACGCGGGCCAGTGTCTCGCGCGGGTACTTGACCCGGCTCACGTCGCTCGCCGCTTTCGCCCGCGGTAGGTGTCGGTCACGGCATGGCAGTTGGGGCAGAGCAGGCGCAGATTCTCCTGCCGGTTGTCCCACCAGTCCCCGTTGATGTGGTCGACCTCCAGCCGCAGCGGCCCGCCGTTCCACATCGGGCCGATCCCGCAGTCCGCGCAGGCCTCGGGCACGCCTGCCCCGAGCAGTGCCCGGCGCAGCCGCGTGCCGGGAATCCTGCCGTCGTCCGGGGATCTCAGGGCCAGTACGGGGCCCAGCGCCCCCTGGGGCCTTCGGGGCGGCGGGCCGAAGTGCGAGACATCGATGCCGAGGGAGGCGATCCGGCGGCCGATGTGCGCGTGATTCCCGCCGACATTGCTGATCCCGAGGTCGCGCACGACTTGCTTGATGCTGGAGGAGCGAGCGACGGCCTCCCGAAGTCGCTGCTCGGTGTGGCGGACCCACTGACCAGGAAAGTGGGAGGTGTCGATGCCCTCCGCGGCCATTCTCCGGCGCACATGGCGTCGGCTTCCGGGGGTCGGCTCACCCCCGCACCACCGCACCGCCTCGTCCCACGACCCCGTCTCCCGAGCTGCTTCCTCCAGCAGTTCGCGGGTGTAGCGCACCGACATGTCATCCCTCCCGTCCGGCCACCCGTTCGCAGCCCCAGACGGAGTAACGACCCGACAATCGGACCGTCACGCCCGATATGCGGAGCGGCCCGCCCCGCTTGCCGGAGCAAGAGGGGCGGGCCGCGGGGGAAGAGGGGCGGGCCTCAGAGGGAGGGCTCGGGGGGAGGGGAGGAGTCAGAACCTGGGGGACGGGGACTGGGCCTCGACCATTTCCGCGGCCTCCTCCTTCGTCTCGACCGACGGCGGTGACCCCGACAGCGGCTTCTGGGCCGTCTCCTTCATGCAGGCGACCGCGATGATGCCGACGAGGGCCGCCGCCATCGAGTAGTACGCCGGGACCATGTCCGTCCCCGTGACGCTGATCAGGGACGTGATCACCAGGGGAGCCGTGCCGCCGAAGAGGGAGGCGGAGAGGTTGTAGCCGACGGAGAGGGAGCCGTAGCGGACCGAGGTGGGGAAGAGGGCCGGGAGCGTCGCCGACATCGTGCCGAGGAGGCAGACCAGGGAGAGGCCGAGGAGGAGCATGCCGCCGGAGACCGCCACCAGGCTGCCCTGCTGGATGAGCAGGAACGCCGGCAGGGAGAGGACCAGGAAGCCCACCATGCCCGTCATGAGCAGGGGCTTGCGGCCGAAGCGGTCCGACAGCCTCCCCACCTGGCTGATGATCAGCATCAGGACGATCATGGTGCCGATGAGGATGAGCAGCCCGTGCGAGTCGTCGTAGCCGAGCTCGTCCGAGAGGTACGTCGGCATGTACGACAGCAGCATGTAGTCGGTGATGTTGTACGCGCCGACCAGCGCGATGCAGAGGATCAGCGTCGGCCAGTACTGGCGGAAGATCTTCGCGAGGTCGCCCTTGGCCGTGGTCTCCACGGTGGACGCGCCCTCGGTGGCGGAGTGGTAGGTCTGGTCCTCCATCTTCTGGAACGCGGGCGTCTCGTCGAGCTTCAGCCGCAGGTAGAGGCCGACGAGGCCGAGCGGTCCCGCCACGAGGAAGGGGACGCGCCAGCCCCAGGACTCCATGGTGTCGGAGCCGAGCGCGGAGTTGAGGATCAGGACCAGGCCGGCCGCGCCGGTGTAGCCGGCGAGCGTGCCGAGTTCCAGGAAGCTGCCGAAGTAGCCGCGCCGCTTGTCCGGGGCGTACTCGGCGATGAACGTGGAGGCGCCGCCGTACTCGCCGCCCGTCGAGAAGCCCTGCACCAGGCGGAAGAAGATCAGCAGGACCGGGGCCCAGAAGCCGATGGTGGAGTAGGACGGGATCAGGCCGATGGCGAGGGTGCCGATGGCCATCATGATCATGGTCAGGGCGAGGACCTTCTTGCGGCCGATCTTGTCGCCCATGGGTCCGAAGACCATGCCGCCGATGGGGCGCACGAGGAACGAGACCGCGAAGGTCGCGAAGGACGAGATCAGCTGGACCGTGTCGTTCCCGGACGGGAAGAACACGTGGCCGATGGTGACGGCCAGGTAGCTGTAGATGCCGAAGTCGAACCATTCCATGGCGTTGCCGAGCGAGGCCGCTTTGACCGCCCGCTTGACCGCCGCCTCGTCCGTGACCGTGATGTCGGTGCGCCGGAGCGGCGGGTTCTTGCGGCGTTTCACGGCCCGGAACAGCGTGCGGTGACGTCTGACCGCTTCGTGATCGGCCTCGGTCGCTTCGTGGGCCGTCATGGAGTGGTTCCTTTCGTTCTTCGGGCAAGCTCCCCCATGGATCACTTGCTCGAACATCGCCGACGCAAACGAAAGCCCCCCGTGAGGGGGGCCTTTGTCACAGTCCAGCGGGTATACGGGGCGCCGGCGCCGGGGCCGTCCTACACGCCGAGGTCCCTGATGATCTTCGCCACGTGTCCGGTCGCCTTCACGTTGTAGAACGCGTGCTCGACCTTGCCCTGTTCGTCGACGACCACGGTGGAGCGGATGACGCCGGTCACCGTCTTGCCGTACAGCTTCTTCTCGCCGAAGGCGCCGTACGCCTCAAGGGTCTCCTTGGAGGGGTCGCCGACCAGGGTGACCTTGAGGTTCTCCTTCTCGCGGAACTTCGCGAGCTTCTCCGGCCTGTCCGGCGACACGCCGATGACGTCGTAGCCCGCGGCGGCCAGCGCGTCGAGGTTGTCGGTGAAGTCGCAGGCCTGCTTCGTGCAGCCGGGGGTGAGCGCGGCCGGGTAGAAGTAGACGATGACCTTGCGGCCCTCGTGGTCGGCCAGGGAGACGTCGTTGCCGTCGGCGTCGGGCAGGGTGAAGGCGGGGGCGGTGTCGCCGGGCTGCAGTCGCTCGCTCATCTTCGGTCTCCTCGCGGGGGTGCTTCGCAACGGGGTGCTTCGCAACAGGTGGGGTGAACGGAGTCGAGCGTAATAGGGGTGCCGTGGGGTGCGGTGGGCCCGGAGCTGACAGACTGTGGGACAGATGACGTTCACCGTTTCGAGAACGTGAGCGGACGACCGACCGGAACGACCGATACGACCACGACGGAGGCAGCGCGGTGTCGGATGCTGATGCCAGGACCCCTGCGCAGATCGAGGCGGACATCAAGCGCCGGCGCGACCAGCTCGCCGATACGCTCGACGAGATCGGGGTGCGTGTCCACCCGAAGACGATCGTCGGCGACGCGAAGGCGAAGGTCGCGGCGAGCGTGGACAACTCACTCGGCCGGGCGTACGTGGGGGCGAACCGATTCGTCTCCGACGTGCGGGGCCAGCTCGTCTCGGCGGACGGTTCGCCCCGCATCGAGCGGATCGTCCCGGTGGCCCTGGTGGCCGTGGGCCTCGTGGGGCTCCTCGTCGTGAGCTCGCGGCGGCGCGGCCGCTGATCCACCGGCCACCCGGGGGCCACAGGGGCCGCCGGGGCAGGTAGGTTCGGGGCGTGAGCGCAAAGACCCATCACGACGACAAGCTGCCCATCCGCATGCTGCACGACCGCGTGCTCGTGCGGCAGGACACCAGCGAGGGCGAGCGCCGCTCCGGCGGCGGCATCCTGATTCCCGCGACGGCGGCCGTGGGCCGGCGGCTCGCGTGGGCCGAGGTGGTCGCGGTCGGGCAGAACGTCCGCACGGTCGAACCGGGCGACCGCGTCCTGTACGACCCGGAGGACCGCGCCGAGGTCGAGGTGCGGGGCGTCGCCTACGTCCTGATGCGCGAGCGTGACCTGCACGCCGTCGCCGCGGACCGGTTCGAGGGCTCCGAGGACACCACGGGGCTGTACCTGTAGGGACCTGTGGAGAGGGGCCGGTGACCATCGTCACCGGCCCCTTCGACGTGCGGTTTGCTACCTTGGAGATACCCGACGAGACGCGCCGTACCGGGTCAAGCAAAGACGACGCACCCCCATCAGTGGACGCCCCGCGGCGTCCGTACTCGTCGGAGGTGCCGTCATGGCCTGGGTTCTGTTGATCGTCGCCGGTCTGCTCGAAGTGGGCTGGTCGATCGGGATGAAGTACACCGAGGGATTCACCCGGCTCTGGCCGAGCCTCGCCACCGGTGCGGGCATCGTCGCCAGCATGGTGCTGCTGTCGTACGCGGCGAAGTCGCTGCCGATCGGTACGGCGTACGGCGTGTGGGTCGGCATCGGAGCCGCCGGTGCGGCGGTGCTCGGCATGGTGGTGCTCGGTGAGCCGGTCACCGCCGCCCGGATCTTCTTCGTCTGCCTGCTGCTCGTCGCCGTGGTCGGTCTCAAGGCGACCTCGGGCCACTAGCCGGTCACCGGCGGCCCGCTACGGGTCGATGCCTCCGATGGCGCCCGCGTCCGTCGCGCCGCCCTCGGAGGCCGTCTCCCCCGGGCCCGTGCCGCCGTTGACCGGGCCGCCCTGTGCGGCGCCCCCGTCGGCCGTGCCGCCGTCGGTCGCGCCGCCGGCCGTCGGGGGGCCGCCGTCGGTCTGGCCGCCCGTCGGGTCGCCGGTCTGGCCGCCGTCGGTGGGTCCCCCGTCCGTGGGGCCGCCGTCGGTGGGCCCCCCGTCGGTGGTGCCGCCGTCGTCGTCCTGGCCGCCGTCCGCCGTACCGCCGTCCGTGGGGCCGCCGTCGGTGGGCTCTCCGCCGGTGTCCGGTTCCTCGGTGTCGTCCGTGGCCGTCGGGTCGGGCGGCTGGGGCTGGTCCGCGCCCTCCTCGACCTCCAGGTCGAAGTCCTTGACCGGCTTGCCCTCCAGGGCGTCCTTGGTGAACTGCGCCCAGATGCGGGCCGGGTAGCCGCCGCCGTTGATGCGGGCCTCGCCGAGCGCCCCGTACAGCGGGGTGTGCGCGCCCGTGTCGGGGTTCTGGCCCATGACGGCGACGACGGTGGCGAGGTCGGGGGTGTAGCCGGCGAACCAGGCCGCCGTGTCGTTCTCGGCGGTGCCCGTCTTGCCCGCGGCGGGGCGGCCCGCGCCCTGGGCGGCCGTGCCGGTGCCGCCCTCGACGACGCTCCGCAGGATGGACGTGGTGGTGTCGGCGGCCTCGCGGGACACGGCCTGCTCGGTGGCGTCCCGGTCCGGCAGCGCGATCCGCTCGCCGTCCTTGCTGATCTCCTCGACCATCGTGTAGGTGCCGTGCTCGCCGTGGTTGGCGAGGGTCGCGTACGCCTCGGTCATGTCCAGGACGCTCGCGGTGGACGGGCCGAGCGCGATCGACGGGGACGCCGTGAGGTCGGGGGTGTTCTCGGGGACGCCGAGGGCGATGGCGGTCTTCTTGACCTTGTCGGAGCCGACGTCGACGGCCATCTGGGCGTACACCGAGTTCACCGACTTGTCGGTGGCCTCGCGGACGGTGGTCTGGCCGTAGGAGACCTGGTCCTCGTTCTCGGGGGCGTACGCGCCGCCGCTCCAGCCCTGCACCGGACGCTTGTTCGTGCCGTCGTAGACGGTGTTGGGGGTGATGGTGCGGCCGTCCTGGGTGACCGAGCCGTTCTCCACCGCGGAGGTGAAGACGAACGGCTTGAACGTGGAGCCGACCTGGTAGTCGCGGCGCGTGGCGTTGTTCACGTACTGCTTGGTGTAGTCGATGCCGCCGTACATCGCGACGACCTTGCCGGTGGCGGGGTCGATGGAGGCGCCGCCCGCGCGCACGTTGCGGTCGACCTTGCGGGCGTCCTTGTCGATCTTTGACATCACCTGGTCGTCGACGGCCTTCTTGAAGGCGTCCTGGCGGTCCTTCTGGAGCGTCGTGGTGATGCGGTAGCCGCCCCTGGCGAGCCGGTCCTCGTCGACGATCTCGTTGTCGGTGAGGTAGTCCTCGACGGCCTTGACGACGTAGCCGCGCTGCCCCGACAGGCCCGTGGCGCCCTTGGCCTCGTCGGGCATCGGGAACTTCATGCGCGCCCGCTCGGACTCGCTCAGCCAGCCCTGCCCGACCATGCCGTCCAGGACGTAGTTCCAGCGCCCCGTCGCGCGCCCCTTGTTCTCGGGGTGGGTGGCGACGTCGTAGGCGTTGGGGGAGTTGAGGAGCGTGGCGAGGTAGGCGCCCTCGGCGGTGGTGAGCTTCTTGACGTCCTTGCCGTAGTACGCCTGGGCCGCGGCCTGGATGCCGTAGGCGTTGCGGCCGAAGTAGCTGGTGTTGAGGTAGCCGGAGAGGATGTCGTCCTTGCTCACCTCGCGGTCCAGCTTGATGGAGATGAAGAACTCCTTGGCCTTGCGGGTGACCGTCTGCTCCTGGCCGAGGTAGTAGTTCTTCACGTACTGCTGGGTGATCGTGGAGCCGGACTGCTTGCCCTTGCCGGTGACGGTGTTGAAGGCCGCGCGGATCATCGCCTTGGGGTCGACGGCGGACTCGCTGTAGAAGTCGCGGTCCTCGGCGGCGAGCACGGTGTGCTGCACGGTGAGAGGGACCTGCTTGAGCTGCACGTTCTCGCGGTTGACCTTGCCGTCGCGGGCGATCTCGGTGCCGTCGGCGTAGAGGTAGACGTTGCTCTGCTTGGTGGCCGCGGCGTTGGCCGGGGGGATCTCGACCAGGAAGTAGCCGGTCATGAAGGCGCCCACGACCAGCAGGACGACGAGGATGAAGCCGCCGAGGACCATGCGCCAGGTGGGGATGATCCGCCGCCACCCCGTGCGCTTGGGCCGCTTGGGCTTCTTGCCCTTGCCGCCGCCCTCGCCGCCGCCCTTGTCACCGCCCTCGCCACCGTCCTCGCCGCCGCTCCCGCCGTCGGCTGCCGTGCCCTCGGGGGCGCCCGACGGCTTGTCGTCGGGCTCCCTGGGCGCCCAGCCCTGGCGCCCCTCAGGGCCCTGCCGCTGCGGCTCGTCGCTCATGTCTCGCGGAACTCCCGGTTAGCGTCGTACGTCCAGTACGCCTCGTACACCCCATTGCACACTGCCGTCACACCCGCCGGTGACCAAGGCACGCGTCCTCGTACCCGAAAATGCCTGGCACGAGTGGTCGCCCTCACACTACGATCCTGCGCTTTGGCCCGTTTCGGGGCGAGGCTCACGGTGGAAGGGATGCACGTGCGTACAGGACGGTTCCGTTTGTACGCCGCCGTCGCGAGATCGGCCTTCCGCAGATACGCGACGTACCGGGTCGCGACGGCGGCCGGAGTGTGCACCAACACGGTCTTCGGGCTGATCCTGGCGTACACCTACATCGCGCTCTGGGACGAGCGGCCGGGGCTCGGCGGGTACGACCAGGCGCAGGCGGTCACGTACGTGTGGCTGGGGCAGGCCCTGCTCACGGTGATGGCGCTGATGGGCGGCGGCTTCGAGACGGAGCTGATCGAGCGCATCCGCACCGGCGACATCGCCGTCGACCTGTACCGCCCCGCCGACCTCCAGGCGTGGTGGCTGGCGACCGACGCGGGCCGCGGCCTGTTCCAGCTCCTGGGGCGCGGCGTGGTGCCGATGGCGGCCGGGGCGCTCGTCTTCGATCTGGCGCTGCCCACGGAGCCGCTGCGCTGGCTGGCGTTCGCGGTGGCGGTCGCGCTCGGCTGCCTGGTCGGCTTCGCGATCCGCTTCCTGGTGGCGCTCTCCGCGTTCTGGCTGATGGACGGGGCGGGCGTGACGCAGATGGCGATGCTGGCGGGCACGTTCTTCTCCGGGATGCTGCTGCCGCTCAACGTCTTCCCCGGGGTGCTCGGCGAGGTCGCCCGCGCCCTGCCCTGGTCGGCGCTGCTCCAGCTCCCCGCCGACGTCTTCCTCGGCACGGGCGGCGGCACGGACCTCCTCGGCACCTACGCCTTCCAGCTCGGCTGGGCGGTGGCGCTGCTCGCGGCCGGGCGGCTGCTCCAGGCGGTCGCGACGCGCCGGGTGGTGGTCCAGGGTGGCTGAGCCTTCGCGGCTGCGTGAGGGGCTGCGGGCCTATCTGCTGATCTCCGCCATGTGGGTCCGCTCCCTGATGGCCTACCGCGTGTCGTTCGCGATGACCGCGTTCGGCAACTTCGCGGTGACCGGCTTCGACTTCGCGGCGATCCTGCTGATGTTCTCCCAGGTGGACCGGCTCGGCGGCTACGCGCTCCCCGAGATCGCCTTCCTGTACGGGGTCTCGTGCACCGCGTTCGGCTTCGCGGACCTCGTCATGGGCTCGATGGACCGGCTCGGCAGGCGGGTGCGCGACGGCACGCTCGACACGCTGCTCGTGCGGCCCGCCCCGGTGCTCGCCCAGGTCGCCGCCGACCGCTTCGGGCTGCACAGGATCGGGCGCCTGACGCAGGGCGCGCTCGTCCTCACGTACGCGCTCGTGGCCGTGGACGTCGACTGGACGCCGCTGAAGGCGGCGATGGTCCCGCTGATGCTGCTCTGCGGCGCCGGGATCTTCACGGCCCTGTTCGTGGCGGGCGGGGCCTTCCAGTTCCTCGCGCAGGACGCGGCCGAGGTGCAGAACGCCTTCACCTACGGGGGGACCACGCTGCTCCAGTACCCGCCGACCGTCTTCGCCAAGGACCTGGTGCGCGGCGTCACCTTCATCCTGCCGCTGGCCTTCGTGAACTGGCTGCCCGCGCTGTACGTCCTGGGGCGGCCGTACCCGCTGGACCTGCCGGTGTGGGTGGCGTTCACGCCGCCGGTGGTGGCCGTGGCCTGTCTGGGGCTCGCGGGACTCGCGTGGCGCTCGGGTCTTCGTTCGTATCGCAGCACAGGGAGCTGAACCACGGTGGCAGAGGAAGCACGGCCGGAGAGCCTGATCGAGCTGGACGGCGTCGAGAAGGTCTTCGACGTCCGCAAGAAGACGGGGTTCCTGCGGCGCGAGCGCCGTCAGGTGCGGGCCGTCGACGGGATCTCGTTCACCGTGCCGCGCGGCGAGATGGTCGGCTACATCGGGCCGAACGGCGCGGGCAAGTCGACGACGATCAAGATGCTGACCGGCATCCTCACCCCGAGCGGCGGCCGGCTGCGCGTCGCCGGCATCGATCCCTCCCGTGAGCGCACCCGCCTCGCCCGCCGGATCGGCGTGGTCTTCGGCCAGCGCACCACGCTCTGGTGGGACCTGCCGCTGATCGACTCCTACCGCCTGATGCACCGCATGTACCGCATCCCCGACGCCCGCTTCCGCGAGAACCTCGACCGGTGCGTGGAACTCCTCGAACTCGGCGCCCTCCTCGACGTCCCCGTGCGGCAGCTCTCGCTCGGGCAGCGGATGCGCGGCGACATCGCGGCGGCGCTCCTGCACGATCCCGAGGTGCTCTACCTGGACGAGCCGACGATCGGCCTCGACGTCGTCAGCAAGGCCAAGGTGCGGGAGTTCCTGCGGGACCTGAACGCCGAGTCCGGTACGACGGTGCTGCTCACCACGCACGACCTGACCGACATCGAGCAGCTGTGCCGGCGGGTGATGGTCATCGACCACGGGCGGCTGATGTACGACGGCGCGCTCGCCGGGCTGCACGAGGTGGGTGAGAGCGAGCGCACCCTCGTCGTGGACCTGGAGCGGGAGCTTCCGCCCATCGAGGCCGGGTCGGCGCGGGTGGTGAGGGTGGAGGGTCCGCGGCAGTGGCTCGCGTTCCCCGCCGCGGAGTCGGCGGCTCCGCTCGTGGCGCGGATCGCGGCGGAGTACCCGCTCGCCGACCTCTCGGTCAGGGAGCCGGACATCGAAGCGGTCATCGCCAAGATGTACGCGGAGAAGACGAACTCGTAGGCTGCACAGCATGAGTGACGCTGCATCGTCCGGGGGGACGCCTCACGAGCCCGCAGGGCCCCGACTGCCCGATCTGCGGGCCTCCGACGCCGACCGCGAGAGGGTCGCCGAACAACTCAGGGACGCGATGGCCGAGGGCCGTCTGGACATGACGGAGTTCGAGGAGCGGCTCGACGCCACGTACAAGGCCCGTACGTACGGCGAGCTGGAACCGATCACCAGTGACCTGCCCTCGCACGGGGTCAAGGTGGACATGGTGAAGCGGCAGGTGGACGACGGCGATCCGGTCGGCGTCGACTGGTCGCGGCGGATGGTGGACGGCGGGCCCACGTCGACCGGCGGCTTCGCGTTCTGGAGCGGGTTCAGCCGCAAGGGCGGCTGGACGATCGGGCGGCAGTTCACGGCGTTCGCGATGTGGGGCGGCGGCGAGATCGACCTGCGCGAGGCGTACTTCGCCGACCGCGACGTGGAGATCCGCTGCTTCACGATCATGGGCGGCCTCCAGGTCGTCGTGCCGCCCGAGCTGAACGTCACCGTCAAGGGCTTCGGCATCATGGGCGGCGTCGACGACCGGGCGACCGGCCTCGGCACGTCCGGCTCGCCGCGCGTGGTCGTCAAGGGCTACGCGCTGATGGGCGGCGTCGGCGTCGAGCGGAAGCTGCGCAGGGCCGAGAAGCTGCGCCTGAAGGAGGAGCGCCGCCTGGAGCGGCTCGAACGCCGTGAGGAGCGCCGCGCCGCGCACTGGGAGCGCACCGAGCAGCACCGGCTCAGGCACGAGGAGCGCCATGAGCTCCAGATGCGCAGGCACCGGGAGCGGGAGGACCGCGGGGAGCGGGACTGACACCGCCGCCGGGGCCCGGCGGCGGTGCGGGCTACAGCTCCGCCGCCGCCGAGCCCCTCAGGTGCGAGAGGTTGAACGTCTGCGCCATCTTGCGGTAGCCCGCGTCGGAGGGGTGCAGGTGGTCGCCCGAGTCGTACGGGGCGCGCAGGCTGCGCGGGTCGTACGGGTCGCGCAGGGCGCGGTCGAAGTCGACGACGTCGTCGAAGACCTCGCCGGAGCGGATCTGCTCGTTCACCGACTGGCGCACCGCTTCGAGGCCCGGTTCGTAGCCCCGGTGGCCGCCGAAGGGCATCAGCGTCGCGCCGACGACGCGCAGGCCGCGGGTGTGCGCCTGGCGGGTCAGCTCGCGCAGGCCCTCGACGATGCGGTCCGGGTCGTTCTGGTGCGGGTTGCGCAGGATGTCGTTGACCCCGAGGGCGATGACGACGGCCTTGACGCCGGTGCGGTCCAGGACGTCGCGGTCGAAGCGGGAGAGGCCGCTGGGGTTCGCGGCGGGCTGCCCGGTGCCGTCGGAGAGGACGCGGTTGCCGCTGATGCCCTGGTTGACCACGCCGTAGCGGGGGGCGCCCGTCTCGGTGCGCATGCGGTCGGAGAGCACGTCGGTCCAGCGGCGGTTGGCGCCCATCGTGGAGGAGATGCCGTCGGTGATGGAGTCGCCGAGGACGACGACGGTGCCGTCGGTCTCGTTGCTCAGCACGTCCACCGCGGTGAGGTAGCGCCAGAACGGGCTCTGCTCGGTGTACGCGTCGGCGTTCGGGTCCTCGGTGTGGTCGCCGTCCGCCACGTAGCTGATCTGGCGTGCGTGCGGGTGGTAGGTGACCGGGCCGGACGGGGTGGGCGAGTACGTGGTGACGAGGAGGTCGGCGTCGTGCGGGACGCGGAGCCTGGCCGCGTCGCTCATCACCTGGGCGCCCGGCGGGACGACCACCGAGGTGTTGCCGTTGAAGGTCAGGCGGCGCAGCGTGCCGGCCGCGGCGGCCGGGTCGTTCGTCGGGGAGGCCACCGCGATGGAGGCGTGCGTGATGCTGAGCGGCGTGGTTCCGTACAGGTTGGAGAGGGTGACGCGGGCGCTGGCCCCGCCGACGCTGGTGTGCACGACGTTGCGGATGGAGCGGCCCGCGAACCCCTTCCGCTCGGTGCGCGGTTCGGCGCCGGCGGGGGAGGCGGACCAGGAGCCGACCCAGGTGCCCGAAGAGGCGGGTGCGGCGGAGTTGCGCGGGGTGCGTCCACCGGCGTTGATGGTGTCCCGCGCGTCGTCGCCGGTGCCCGTGACACCGACGTATATGGCGGCGGAGACCACCACTATGACCGCGAGGACCGCGGCGAGAAGGGCATAACCGTGTCGCTTGGTCATGCGGGATCTTTCTCCTCGGGCAGGGGGAGCCCCGAGGCTCCGGTGTGATCACCCCATGATGCGGCATGGGCCGTGAGGCGGCCGACAGTGCCCCCCTCCGCATTACCAGACGCCGGGAACTTGTCGTTCGTTCCAGGAGTAGGGCAGGAGGGACGAAGAACACATGGCGCGGCACATGACACGGAGGCGATGCGGATGAGGACGAGGCGGACGGGTCGGGTGGTGTGAGTGAACCGCACAAAGGCGGAGGAAGCGACGGAACCGGACAGGGGGGTCGAGGGGCGGTCCGCTCGCTCCGCCGGCGTAACCGGCCCGAGCGGTTCCGCGGCCCCCGGCGGCTTCACCTACAGCGCCGCCGACGAGGAGAAGCGGCGCGGGGTGCGCCGCATGAAGATGACGGCCACGGGCCTGCTCGTCCTCGTCGCCGTGGTGTACGTCCTGGCGAAGTGGGCGCAGCACTCCGGCGCCGGAGCCTGGGCGGGGTATGTCGCGGCGGCGGCCGAGGCGGGCATGGTCGGCGCGCTCGCCGACTGGTTCGCGGTGACCGCCCTCTTCAGGCACCCGCTCGGCCTGCCCATCCCGCACACCGCGATCATCCCGAACAAGAAGGACCAACTGGGCGCCTCGCTCGGCGATTTCGTCGGGGAGAACTTCCTCTCCGGGGACGTCGTGCGCGGCCGGCTGCACGCGGTCGGCATCGGTGGCCGCCTCGGCGCCTGGCTCGCCGAGCCCGCGCACGCCGACCGCGTCACCGCCGAGCTGGCGACGGCGCTGCGGGGCGCCCTCACCGTGCTGCGCGACTCCGATGTGCAGGCGGTCGTCGGCGAGGCCATCACGCGCCGCGCCGACGCGCGGGAGATCGCGCCCGGCATCGGCAGGATGCTGGAGAAGGTCGTCGCTGACGGCGGCCACAAGCGGGTCGTGGACCTCGTCTGCGTACGGGCGCACGACTGGCTGGTGGAGCACGCCGACTCGGTGATGGACGCCGTCCAGGGCGGCGCGCCCGGCTGGACGCCGCGGTTCGTCGACAAGCGGGTCGGCGAGCGGGTCTACAAGGAACTGCTGCGCTTCGTCACCGAGATGCGGGACATGCCCGAGCACCCGGCGCGCGGTGCCGTCGACCGCTTCCTCGCCGACTTCGCCGCCGACCTGCAGGCCGACTCCGACACCCGCGCGCGCGTGGAGCGCCTCAAACGGCAGATCCTGGCCCGCGGCGAGGTGCAGGACCTGATCGCCTCGGCCTGGTCGTCGGTACGCGCGATGATCGTGGCCGCCGCCGAGGACGAGCGCAGCGAGCTGCGCCTCCGGGTGCGGGCGTCGCTGCTCTCGCTGGGCGCGCGGATGGCCGAGGACGGGCGGCTCCAGCAGAAGGTCGACGGCTGGGTCGAGGGCGCCGCGGTGTACGTGGTGACGACGTACCGCGACGAGATCACCTCGCTCATCACCGACACGGTGGCGGGCTGGGACGCGGAGCACACCTCGAAGAAGATCGAGGCGCACATCGGCCGTGACCTGCAGTTCATCCGGATCAACGGCACGGTGGTCGGCTCCCTGGCGGGCCTCGCGATCTACACGGTGTCGCGGCTCGCGGGGGCGTAGGCGGACGGGGTCTCGGGCCCCCGGGCCCCCGGGCCCCCGAGCCCCCCGAGGTCCCCGGGCCCCCCGGGGGCTCGCTCCGGCGCGCGTGAGAACTCCGGCGCGCGTGAGAAGGCGTTTACCGGGCACTCTGGAATCGCTCTCCCGACGACGAGAGAGCCGTCGCCAGGACCTCGCCGAGCCGCGGGCCGGCGACGTGGGAGCAGCGGAAGGAGCCACCCGCCATGACCGCGTCGTCCACGCCCGCCCCGCCGCCGGACCGGGACCGCGCCGGGCACGGCACGGGAACCGTCACCACGGCGGTACCCGCCCGTCTCGACCGGCTGCCCTGGTCGCGCTGGCACTGGATGATCGTCATCGGCCTCGGCACCGTCTGGATTCTGGACGGCCTGGAGGTCACCACCGTCGGCAACATCGCGAGCCGCCTCTCCGAGGAGGGCAGCGGCCTCGCGATCAGCTCCGCCCAGGTCACCGGCATCGCGGCGGCCCTGTATGTGGCGGGGGCCTGCGCGGGCGCCCTCTTCTTCGGCCGCATGACCGACAAGTTCGGCCGAAAAAAGCTCTTCATGGTCACTCTGGCGGTCTATCTCGCCGCGACCGCGCTCACCGCACTGTCGTTCGACGCGTGGTGGTTCTTCGTCTTCCGGTTCCTCACCGGCTTCGGCATCGGCGGCGAGTACGCGGCCATCAACTCCGCCATCGACGAGCTGATCCCGTCCAAGTACCGGGGCCGCGTCGACCTGATCATCAACGGCAGCTACTGGCTGGGCGCGATCGGCGGCTCCCTGCTCTCCGTCGTCATGCTGAACACCAGCATCTTCCCGAAGGACCTCGGCTGGCGGCTCACCTTCGCCCTCGGCGTCGTCCTCGGCCTGGTGATCCTCCTGGTCCGCCGCCACGTACCGGAGAGCCCCCGCTGGCAGTTCATCCACGGCCGGGGCGAGGAGGCGGACGCCCTGGTCACATCGGTGGAACGGGAGATCGAGGAGGAGAAGGGCGAACGCCTGCCGCCCCCCGGCCAGGAGATCACCATCCACCAGCGCAAGAGCATCGGCTTCGGCCTGATCGCCAAAACGGTCTTCCGCGACTACCCCAAGCGCGCGGTGCTCGGCCTCTCCCTCTTCGTCGGCCAGGCGTTCCTCTACAACGCCATCACCTTCGGCTTCGGCGCGATCCTCACCAAGTTCTACGACACACCCTCGGGCAGCACGGGCTACTACTTCGCCGTCATCGCGGCCGGCAACTTCCTGGGCCCGCTCTTCCTCGGCAAGCTCTTCGACACGGTGGGCCGCCGCATCATGATCAGCTCGACCTACCTGGTCTCCGGCGTCCTGCTCTTCGTCACGGCCTGGCTCTTCGACCGGGGCTCGCTGACCGCGACGACGCTGACGGCCTGCTGGTGCGTGGTCCTGTTCTTCGCCTCGGCGGGCGCGAGCAGCGCCTACCTCACGGTCTCCGAGATCTTCCCCATGGAGACCCGCGCCATGGCCATCGCCTTCTTCTACGCGATCGGCACCGCGGCCGGCGGCATCAGCGGCCCGCTGATCTTCGCGAAGCTGACCGAGTCGGGCGTCGTCGGCGACACGGTCCTCGCCTTCCAGATCGGCGCGGGCCTGATGTGCGCGGCGGGCCTGGTGGCGGCGGCCCTCGCGGTCAACGCGGAACGCCGCTCGCTGGAGGACATCGCGAAGCCGCTCTCCACGGTGGAGCCGTAGCTCTGGCTCTGGCTCTGGCTCTTGCTGCGGCTCGGGCCGTGGTGGCCGTGGCGACCGTGGCCGACGCTCCTGCTCACGCCCCTGCTCACGCTCCTGCCCACGCGTCGGCCGGTGGACGGTGCCGCCGGGTGCGCGGTCACGCCCGGTGGCGGTGGCGGTCGGCCAGGGTCCAGGAGGCGAGGGCGACGCCGCCGGCGACACCGAGGACGGCGGGCCAGGCGCCGACCTTCTTGGCCAGGGGGTGCGACCCGGCGAACGCGGCGACGTAGGCGGCGCTGAGCGCGGCAGCGGTCCCTGCCCCGGTACTCTCCCGCCACTGCCGGGCGGCGACGGCCCCGGCCCCGGCGAGTACGGCTCCGCCGAGGGGCCGCTTCCCGCTGAACCGGGCGGCGGCGTACCCGCCGACCAGCCCGCCCGCGGCCACGACTGCTCCGGGAATCCTCGCCATGGTCGGCCCGCCTCTCGCTGATACGTCCGTGTTGTCCTCTGGTGAGAGGTTAACGCGGGGCGATCGCGGGGACCGGGGCGGGGCGGGGGCCGGGGCGAGGCGGGGCGGGCTCAGAGCTTCGGCTCGACGGGGCCGGGCTGTGCGGCGGCCCAGGCGGCGAGGATCTCCACCGCGGCCGAACGCGGCGCCCCCTCGACGGCCACCTCGTCCAGCAGCCGCCGCTCGGCGCTGGGCAGGGCGATGTCGCGGTAGAACCGCAGGTCCTCGTGCCCGTTGGCGGCGGCGTCACGCGTGGTGGCCCCGTACACGACCCGGGGAATCCCGGCCCAGTAACAGGCGACGAGACACATGGGGCAGGGCTCACTGCTGGCATACAGCACGGCGTCCCCCATGGAAATCCGCCCGAGCCGCCGCCCCGCGTCCCGCAGAGCCATGACCTCGGCATGGGCGGTCGGGTCATTGGTCGCCACGACGGAATTGACCCCGTCCCCCACGACCTCCCCACCCACGACGACGACGGCCCCGAAGGGCTTGGCGGTACTGCCGGGGCGGAGGGAGCGGCGGGAGTTCTCGATGGCCAGGTCGAGGAACTCGCGGTCTTGGGGGTGTTCGGGGGCGTAGGGCAACGGGGCCTCCATGTACTCGTACGCAGCGGGGCACCCCGCTGTGCGCTCGGGGTACCCGTTCCCACGCCCCACGCCACGTAACGGCGCCCGACGTCGTCAGCGCTGTCCGGCCGCCTTCGCGATGAACCGCGACCAGGCCGCGGACGAGACGACGAGGCGGGGGCCGTCCGCGTGCTTCGAGTCTCGTACAAGCACGCCGTGCGGGGTGAAGGCGGTCTCCACACACTCCGTGGTGTTGCCGCCGCTGTAGGACGACTTGGACCACACATGGCTCACGGTGTTGGTGCGACAAGTGCTCATGTCATCTTCTCCTGACCCCGATCAGGACCGACACGACGAGAGGGCCGCCCGTGCCCCGACCGGAGGAGTGTGTCGGATCAGGGCTGAAGCATCCCGGGCACGGAGCCCACGAACTCAGCCCAGGCGGTCGCCCCCACGGAGACCCGGCCATCAGCAGGGCACTTCGTGTCACGGACCAGGACCATCGGCGCCACCACTGCGACCTCGACACATTCGGTACCGGAACCACCGCTGTAGGACGACTTGAACCAGCGGACGGGGCGGCGGGGGTCCATCACAACTCCCTGAGGCTTCGACGGATGGCTTCCGAGGATCCTTCCATGTCCAGTGCTTGTGCACGCAGGTAATCGAACGCCAACTTGTACCGTTCGAGCTCTGGCGGCTTCTCCATGAAGAGTCCGCCGCCCAGCAGATCCACGTAGACGACATCCAGCTCCGGGCTCTGGCCGCGAAGGAGTACGAAGCTGCCGACGGCGGCAGCGTGTGCGCCCGCGTTGAACGGCAGTATCTGGACCGCCACGTGTGGAAGCTCCGCCAGCGTCAGCAGATGCTCAAGTTGCTCCCGCATCACGTCAACTCCGCCGACGACGCGACGCACGGCGGCCTCGTCGACGATTGCCCAGATGCGAGGTGGATCGACTCGCCGCAGAAGCTCCTGCCGCTTCATGCGGATGTCCACCATGTGCTGCACCTCGCGTTCAGCGCATCCCACCTCGGAGGCCCGGTGGACGGCTTCCGCGTACGCCCGGGTCTGGAAGAGGCCGGGGATGTACATGCACGCGTAGTGATCCTCGCGGACGACCTCGTCCTCAAGGGTCAGCATGAGGTTCATCGATTCGGGGACGGGATCGGCCAACGAACGCCACCACCCCTGAATCCGGGCGCCCTTCGCCAGCTCGACCAAAGCCTCCCGCACGTTGTCGGCCGCTTCGTACTCACGGCAGAGCGCGTCCACAGCCGGCCACTTGACCGTGCCCTCCTTGGTCTCGTACCGACTCAGGGTGGCTTTGGAGATGCCTACACGGGCGCCCGCCTCCTCAAGCGTGAACCCTTTGAGCTCGCGCAGGCGACGAAGATCGGCGCCCAGCTGACGCCGTCGTGTGGTCGGCCCAACTGCCATGTGTGTACCCCTTCTCATGGATCGGTCCGAGAGTGCCCGGGGCCTGGGCGCGCTTCAAGGGCGTACGCGTGGGGCGTGCGCGGACGGGCGTGCTCCCGTGACCACCGATATGAGAGTTCCATTTTGAGAGTTCCGCTGCAACGCTTAGTGAGGAGATCGCCACACCAGGTGTCGATCACAGTCAGCGTAGGAGCTGGTCGGCGGTGGCGGAGTGCTGTTGCGTGATGTCCCGAGGATGCCTTGAACTGTCGTTCCTGGCTCAGTCAGAGGGCATGTCGAGTCTGAGGCGTCGCGTTCGACTGCACCTTGGTCAGTGGGGACTTGCCGAGGTCGCGGACGAGGTTCAGCTGTGTGTGAGTGAGTTGGTGGCGAACGTGATCACACACGTGGGCGAGCACACGCCAACAGCGCTTCGACTCACCGCGAACGACACCCACGTACGCATTGAGGTCAGCGACCCGGACGTGCGTGCGCTCCCCACGCTGCTCGCGCCCTCTGAGGAGGCGGAGAGTGGGCGTGGCATGGCTTTGCTCGATGCGGTCGCTGATCGGTGGGGCGTTATTCTGCGCGGCGACACCAAAGTGACGTGGTGCGAACTGGCCGCGCAGGTGTGTGCTCCACGCAGGTGTGCGTGTGGACTGGGTGGGGACGCCGTAGGCGAGATGGGACTCGGCTTGGGCGCCGTCGCAGCGGAGGAGGCCGCGGTCGAGGCGATCACTGGCCTCCTCCGGTGGTTGCGTCTGAATGGCTACGACCTCAATGAGGTGCTGAAGCGAGTACGCGGTCATGCTTAAGCCGAAGCAGTTTGACCAAACTCAGAGCGGAGGCTCGCATTGGTAGTCGTTACGTCCTTCCACAGGCCAAATCGTGTGTATGGACAACGATGCGCAGAGGTCGCGGAGGTCCTTGCGGGGGCAAGACGGCACCAATATGGCTAGCTGCGGGCACGGATCTATGTAGCGCTGGTAGTCGAAGAGTTGTCCTATGGCCATGCGAATCGACTCGCGAGTGGCTTGCCCCTTCGCCTCTACAAGAAGGTTGTCCGTCGAGTCGAAGAGGTCTGTGTACAGACTTCTGCGCTCGCCTCGGGGTCTGATTTTCTTGCGGGACACCTCATGCCCGCGATCTGTCAAGTGGCGACTAAACTTCGTCAACAGCTCACTTTCCCTGCGATAAGCGAAAGTGGGCTCTCCGTTAGGAGTATGGAGTGTCCGCGTGGTGAGGAAGTTTTCCGGAGGGATGTCGCTGACCGTGGTTGCGGTGGCGGGCGCATAAGTGATAGTTGGCTCGTCGCCGGTGGGTGCGAAGGCACGAGGCTTGAGCTTGAAGATGATGACCGAGCGAGTGTCACCCTCGCGGTCAAGCGCTTCGGCTCTATACCACGCCTGCGGGTCGGGCAGATCGTACTGCCCGCGGTAGCGAACGACGCCCGACCGCACGCCCTCGAAGACGTGCAACTCCCGCTGGTCTGCGACGTGATTGAGGATGGCTTTGTTTCCCTTGGTCATCCGCTGGTCACCGACTTGCCCCTCACCGGTGTAATGGAAGAGTCCGTCCGCATCCCACCCATCGCGATACCCGTAACGCGCCCCCTGCGCTGGGTCGGTGAAGCACATCACGACCGGTGCGCTGCGTGAGTGGCTTATGCCGCTCTGCCGGCTGCCTCCGTACCGGTCGTGCAGCTCTCTCCGACGTATTTCCGCTCCGACAGTGATGTCCATCAATGCCTCCAAGTCACGAGTGCTTGGAGGCTATCGATGGGGATAGACGCGACGGAAGCCCTTTCGATGGTGGGATCAGCCGTCAACTCGTTCCGGTGATGGCCGAGTATGTCCACACATCGGCCGGTAGCTCATGATGGAGGCGCCAGGTGATCGCCATCGGCTTGCTACCGGTGTGCTCGACGTAACTGGCGGGACCTAGGAGCATCCATGGGTGCGGCTTGCCGATGTCGGTGTCCTTGTAGCGACGCATGAAGAGCAGGACATGACTGCCTCGCTGGACGTGCTCCCTGTATCGCCGCCCTGTAGGGGATAGGTCGGACGTAGCGTTCTGCGACTCCCAGTGGAAGAGCGTCGGGCTCAGCGCATAGTCCTTATAACGGACTGTTGGGGAGAAGTCCTTCTCATTCTTCTCCAGCGTGATCAGTAGCGCGTCAGTCTGGATCTCGTCGACCCACTGAACCCCTTGAGCGAAGGAGCCAGGCATCGGTCCGCCAAAGCGTGCCACCCCCAAAGCGGCAAGAATCTCAGATCGGTTGTACGAACTGTGCACCTTCAAAGGTAGGTGCTTGTGTGGCCCTTCCAATTCGATGGGGAAATGGTCGGCGTGGTCAAGGGCGTAGGTCAATACTTGTCTGAGCTCGCTGCGCAGCGCCTTCTGCGTTTGCAGCGATTCGAGTCCTTGCTGATAGCTCGTGAAGCCCCCGGCCTTGTCCCACAGGTTGAAGAACAGCATGCGGGCGTATGCTTGATCCGGCTGGCTTAGCGTTCCGTAATCCGGCGCATTATCTGACAGGAGGCGCAGGTAAGCATCGGCGCGCTCTGGGTCATCGACGTGCAAAAACGAGTAGACACGTCTGAGTAGTTCTTGCTCGCCTGTCGCCGGCGCTGTATCCACCAGTTGCGCTCGGCGCAGGATTGTAGTCCATGAACTTTTATTCTTGTAAAGTTCCTTTATCTCCCGGCGGCTCTCATCCAAGTACTTCGCGAGAGATGGAGTTCCATACGCCTTAACTTCCTTGGCGAGGGTCTGGATATTCGTCTTGAGTTGCGAGCGAATGTTGTCTAGTACGAGGTCCTTCGACTTTCCCTCCAGGATGATTTGGCAGCCTGAAGGGAGTAGTGGGAAGTCACGCTCTATGTGGTCGACCAGTCGGTTTCGGGTCAAATTTGTTAGTGCTCGAAACTGCTCTTCGAAACGAAATTCTGCCCGATGTTGGCCGATGAAGTCGAGGACGGTGAGGACTGGCTTGGTCTCTGTGCGGCGCAGACCCCTGCCCAACTGTTGCAGGAAGATCGTCGCGCTGTTTGTGGGCCGCAACAGCAGTAGAGTGTCGACGTCGGGGACGTCGAGTCCTTCGTTGAACAGGTCAACGGAGAAGATCACTTGGAGTGTGCCTACACGGAGGGCATCTAGGGTGGTAGCGCGCGTTTCAGGGGATGAGTCGCTGTCGAGTGCAGCAGCCTGGAAGCCGGCATGTCGGAAAAAGTTGGCCATGAAGTGTGCGTGCTTCTTGCTGACGCAGAATCCGAGAGCTCGCATGGCGGCTGGATTCGAAATTTTTTCCCGAACCTGTTTTACGACGATGCGGGCTCGGGCGTGATCTCCAGAGTACAAGTCACCCAACTCGGTGGAATTATATGTTCCGCCTCTCCATCCGAGGTTAGTCAGGTCAGTTCCGTCTGGAATGCCGAAGTAGTGGAAGGGGCACAACAGGTCATTTTCGAGTGCTTCCCAGAGGCGCAGCTCCGCCGCTACGCGGCCGTCAAAGAAATCATCCTGCACATTGATTCCATCCATCCGCTCTGGAGTAGCCGTAAGGCCGAGAAGTTGCTGTGGCTTAAAGTGGTCGATCACTCTCCGGTACGTGGGTGCTGTGGCGTGATGGAATTCGTCGATGACAATGACGTCGAAGTGTTCGGGAGGAAGCTGCTCCAGCTGCTGTCCCGTCAGGGACTGCACGCTAGCGAAGACGTGATGCCACTCTTTCGGGTCTTCCCCACTATGGAGAAGCTCACCGAAAGAAGCATTGTCCAAGACTTCGCGGTAAGTGCGCAAAGACTGCTTCAGTATTTCTTTGCGATGAGCCACGAAGAGTAGCTTTAGGGGCTCCCCGTTGTTCTTATTGCATAGATTTCGATAGTCCAAAGCGGCCATAACGGTTTTTCCCGTCCCGGTCGCTGCCACCAAGAGGTTGTGACTGTGGTGGCGTATTTCTCGCTCGACCCGGAGTCGCTCAAGCATGTCTCGTTGGTGAGGGAATGGTCGAACTTCTAGCCCGGACAGGCTAATTCTCAGGTCCCTCGAAGAGCCTGAGCCGCCTGCTTGGGTCAGTGCTTGGTCAAGTCGTTGACTGTCGCGGTCTGGACAGTAGGCTTCGAAGGCCCTGTCATTCCAATAGGCGTCGAAGGTCGCCTCGAACTTACTGAGGACGGCGGGAGTGGCGACAGAAGACAGTCGCACATTCCACTCAAGACCGTCGATGAGAGCGGCTTTGGACAAGTTCGAGCTACCGACGTAAGCCGTGTCGTACCCTGTATTGCGCCGGAACAGCCATGCTTTGGCGTGTAGTCGAGTCGACCGAATCTCGTAGTTGACCTTGACCTCGGCGTTGAACTCGCGGACGAGGCGATCCAGAGCATGCCGATCCGTGGCGCCGATGTACGTCGTCGTAATAACGCGAATCGGCACGTTGCGCTCCCTGGCAGCGCGCAGTGAGTCCTCAAGTACGCGTATGCCATACCACTTCACAAACGCGCACAGGAGGTCGATACGGTCCGCAGTTGCGAGCTCGGCGCGCAACTCGGCGCCCAAGCTGGGGTCTTCTGAGGAGTTGGTGATCAGAGCGGTTTCAGAGAGCGGGGTTAAGGGACGGACCGCATACACGCCCGGTGCTTCCTGATTGGCCAGCGCGAGAAGCTGGCGCGGTCCGTCGGCGATCAGTTCGACCGATTCGTCGGTGGTCGTGGCAACGGAGGCTTTTGCTATAGCTTCGATAATCCTGTTGGCGGCTGCTACCCGCTCGTTTGGCGGGAGCTGACTCAGTGTGTGTCCCACCGCATTGCCGATGTGCTGTGCGATGACATGGGGGGCCGACTCGTCGCTGACCTCGGCGGCGATGGTCTTCCAGCCTGAGGCGCCGAGCAGATTGATCTGCTCCTGTAGGCGTTGCGTGATGAGTCGTTCGTACACGCCCGAGACGGGTTGGTTCAGATCCCTCGCATGCGCCACGCTTGCTCCTCGACCGTCGAGATGGTTGTAGCCCTGTTTTAACAGGAGCCACAGACAGTCGAGGAGGAAGTCACCACCTGAGCTATCGAGTGGTTCTAACGGAAGGCGCTACTGCCCCCCGTGACACCCCCCATAAGCCCCCCCGGACCCACACCAGCAAGGCGCACCCGCCTCCGGTGGCCACGAGACCGCCCGCCCCCGTGCCGCGAGCGTCGTGGCGTACTGGGGGAGCAGGTCCGGCTGGTCCGGGGATGTGCCCTCCGAGGCTGCGAAGGCCTCGTAGGAGGGGACCGTGCCGGTGACGATGCCCAGGTTCGGGGTGCCCGAGGCGGAGAGTTCGCGGAGTGAGGACTCTATGGTCGCCAAGTGGGCCTCGTAGGAAGGGTATTCCGAGGCCAGGGCCGGGTACGCCGCCAGGAGTTCCGTCAGTTCGTCCGCCGGCCAGCGCAGGATCGCCACCGGGAACGGGCGCGACAGGGCCTGGCGGTAGGAGCCCAGTTCCGCCTGGATGCGGGCGATCTCCGCGCGCAGTTCCGCCGGGTTCTCCGAGCCGAGGGACCACACCCGCTTCGGGTCGTGCAGTTCGTCCAGCGGGACCGGGGCCGTGGAGACCCGGTCCGCCAGCGTGTCCCACGCGTCGTGCTCCGCGCCGAGCAGGCGGCGTACGCGGTGGCGGCCGAAGAGGAGCGGGTGCGTCGCGTACGGCGGGTCCTGCGTCTCCGCGGGGACCAGCAGCGTCGCCGCCTCCGTGAACGTCTCGTGCGCCTGTTCCAGCTCGTCGTGCTGCTCCAGGGACTCCGCCACGATCACCCACGGCGCCGGGTCCCTCGGGGCCGCCGCGCGGACCCCGGCGATGATCGCGCGGGCCTCCGCCTCGTGCCCGTACTCCCAGAGGTTCGACGCCTTCAGGGCGCGGATCAGGAGCGGCGCGGCAGCAGGCTGCGGCGCGGTGGGCGACAGCAGACGGTCGTAGAGCGTGGTCGCCTCGTCGCGGGCGCCGGCCAGTTCGAGGTGGGCCGCGGCCTGGACGAGGAGGTGCTCGGCGTCCTCCGGGTACATGCCGGCCGTACGCTCCAGGCGCGCGGCTTCGGCGATGTGGTCGGTGTCGACGTGCTCGGCGGCAGCAGGCTTTTCGGGGCGCATACGGGACACGGTACTGCCGAGCGGGCCTCTTGCAGGAGGGCCCTGCTCGTTCGGCCTCGGGGGACGCCGGCACCCGCCGGGTCACGCCGGGCGGACCGCCCCCGGCCGGGCGCCCCGATAGGGTCGACCCCCGTGATCGACAGCCGTCCCCACCGCCGCCCACACCTGCTGTGGCTGCTCGCGCCCTTCGTGCTCTATCTCGGAGCGCTGCCCTTCGTCAACCGCGTGCGGCCCGTCGTGTTCGGGGTGCCGTTCCTCTTCCTCTGGCTGCTCGCGGCGACGCTGCTCACGCCCGCGTGCGTCTGGCTCGCCCACCGCGGCGACCGCCGGATCGAGCAGGGGCAACAGGGGCAACAGGGGCAACAGGGACAGCAGGGTCGGCAGGAGGCGCAGGGCAGCCATGAGTGACGGGGCCGTCGCCACCACCATCTTCGCCGTCTTCATGGCCGGCACCGTCGCCCTCGGGCTCGCCGCCGTCCGCGGGCGCGGCAAGCAGGGCGGGCTGACCGAGTGGTCCGTGGGCGGGCGCAGCCTCGGGGCCGTGTTCATCTGGGTGCTGATGGCGGGGGAGGGCTACACCAGCTTCAGCTATCTGGGCGCCGCGGGCTGGGGGTACAACTACGGGGCGCCCGTCCTGTACGTCGTCGCGTACATGAGCTGCGGGTACGCCGTCGGCTACGTCGTCGGGCCCATGCTGTGGGCCTACGCCAGGCGGCACGGTCTCGTCAGCATCTCGGACATGGTCGCCCACCGGTACGGGCGGCCGTGGCTCGGTGCCGGTGTCGCGCTGCTGGTCACGGTCTTCCTGCTGCCCTACATCCAGCTGCAGATCACCGGCATGGGCGTCGTCGTCTCCACCATCTCCTACGGCGCCATCAGCCTGAACTGGGCCTACTTCATCGGCTTCGCCGTCACCACCGGCTTCGTGGTGGTCAGCGGGCTGCGCGGGAGCGCCTGGGTCTCCGTGCTCAAGGACGTCCTCGTCATCGGGACCCTCGCCTTCCTCGTCGTCTACGTACCCCTCCACTACTTCGACGGATACGGGGACTTCCTCGACCGGGTGGTGCGGGAGAAGAGCGACTGGCTGACGCTGCCGGGGAGCGGCGGCAGCCCGTACGGGGAGGCGTGGTTCGCCACGACCTCGCTGCTCAACGCCCTGACCGTCGTCATCTTCCCCACCACCGTCGCCGGGTACCTGGGCGCCCGCAGCGCCGACGGGCTGCGGCGCAACGCCATCTGGCTGCCCGCCTACAACGTGCTGCTCTTCGTGCCCATGCTCCTCGGCATGGCCGCGCTCTTCGTCGTGCCCGGCCTGACCGGCGCGGAGTCCAACCTCGCGCTCTTCGAGCTGGTCGTCGACTCGCTGCCCGCGTGGGGCGTCGGCGTCATCGGGGTCGCCGCCGCGCTCTCCTCCATCGTGCCGATGGCGGTGTTCATGCTGGTCATCGGGACAATGTGGGGCAGCAGCGTACTGTCCCTGCTGCCCCGGTGGCGCGGACCGCGGCGGCAGAAGCTGGCCTCGCAGGGCGTGGTCGTCGTCGCGGGCGCGCTCGCCCTCGTCCTCACCTACGCGGCGCCCAACACCCTCGTACGGCTCTCCCTCATCTCCTACGAGGGCATGGCCCAGCTCGTCCCCATGCTGCTCATCGGCCTCGTCTGGCGGAAGCTGACCCTCGCGGGGGCGGTGAGCGGGCTCGTCGTGGGGGTCGGGGTGGTCTGCGCGCTCGTGTTCAGCGGGCACGATCCCGTGTTCGGCGTGAACGCGGGGATCGTCGCGCTCGCCGTGAACCTGGCCGTGGCCCTCGTCGTGTCGTACGCGGGGCCGGCGGGGCGGCGCGACGAGCGGCCGGACGCGGAGGTCCTGGCGCGTGATCCGCTGGGCGTGGAGGGCGAGGAGGAGCCTCGGCTCCTTCAGGCCGGGGACACCCATCCTGTATAACGGCAGTGGGCGGTACGACTGGACTACGCTGCCACATACGTACGACTGGACGACGCCGCCGCACACGCAACACAGGCCGACGCCGCCGTGACGTACGACAGGGCCGACGCCGCCGCACACGTACGACGGAGACGGAGAGGGGGGAGTCACGATGCGCGAGCTGTTCCGCGGTGCGAGAGCCGCCCTGCGCCCCGCCCTGCTTCTCCTGTTCCTCCTCGTCGAGGTCGTCCTCGTCGACACCGGCAGCCTCACGGCCGCCGTCGCGCTCGCCGCGACCGCCGCCGCCGGCACCGCGCTCGCCGCCTGCTCCGTCATCGCCGCGCGCTGCGCGCCCGCCGTGCCCCGCACCAGGGTGCGCACGGCCATCCGGGACCGGGAGCGGCGTACCGCCTTCCTGCCCCAGCGCGACCCCGACGCCAGGGGCCGCAGGCGCCCCCGAGCGCCCGGCCGTGCCCTCCTGACGGCCGCGTAGGGGAACGCCACCTCCCGTAGCGCGCGAAGCCCCGCGCGGATCGTCATGCCGAGCTGAGCACCCCTCAGCTGATCGACACTCCCGGCACGACGAGATCCCCGGAGGGCTTCTCCATGTCCGACCTCTTCTCCTCCTTCATGTCCGTGTTCGCCGGCCTGGTCGAGCGCATCGCCGACGCCGTCGACCCGCTCTTCCACGCCTCGGCGACCGCCGCCGCGATCGTGCTCTTCACCGCCTGCGTACGGCTCCTCGTACATCCGTTGTCCCGTGCGGCGGCCCGTGGGCAGAAGGCGCGCGCCAGGCTCGCGCCGCAGGTGGCGGAGTTGCGCGAGAAGCACGCCAAGAACCCGGAGCGGCTGCAGAAGGCCGTCCTCGAACTGCACGCGAGGGAGAAGGTCTCACCGCTGTCCGGGTGCCTGCCGAGCCTCCTCCAGCTGCCGGCGTTCTTCCTGCTCTACCACCTCTTCTCCAGTTCGAGCATCGGCGGCGAGGCGAACGCGCTGCTCGGCCACAAGCTCTTCGCCGCGCCGCTGGGCGGCCGGTGGGCCGACGCGCTGGGCGAGGGCGGGGTCTTCGGGGCGCAGGGGCTCGTCTACCTCGCGCTGTTCGCGGTCGTCGCCGCCGTGGCGACCTTCAACTACCGGCGTACCAAGCGGCAGCTGGCGGCCACGCCGCAGCCGCGGGCCGCGGGGGGCGGGGCCCCGCGGAGGAGCGGGGACCCGCAGGTGCCCGGCATGGGCGCGATGAGCGCGATGACGAAGGTGATGCCGCTGATGTCGTTCATGACGCTGATCACCGTGGCCGTGGTACCGCTGGCCGCCGCCCTGTACGTGGTGACGAGCACGACGTGGAGCGCGGTGGAGCGGGCGTTCCTGTACCGCGACGTTCCCGTCGGGGCGGGGGCCCTGGCGACCGCCGTCTGAGCCCCGGCTACCGGGCCGTAATGGTCCAGTACGTGAACGGGGTATTGCGGAGCGGACGCCGACCTTGGACGATCGACCAAACCTCCGATGGCCGCACCCCATCGGCCTGGCCACGTGATCACTCAGGTCACGCTCGACCAAGGGAGTCAGACGATGAAGCTGCTGCGAGTCGGTACGGCCGGAGCTGAGCGCCCCGCGCTGCTCGACGCCGAGGGGGCCCTCAGGGACCTGTCGGGGATCGTCGCCGACATCGACGGGAGCGTGCTCGCCGACACGGCGGCGCTGGACCGGATCAGGGCCGCCGCCGACGCGGGTGACCTGCCGGTTCTCGATGCGGACGGGGTCCGGATCGGGCCGCCCGTGGCGCGCGTGGGCAAGGTCGTGTGCATCGGCCTGAACTACCACGACCACGCCCGTGAGACCGGTGCGGAGCCGCCCGCCGAGCCCGTCGTCTTCTTCAAGGCGGCGGATACGGTGGTCGGCCCGGACGACACGGTGCTCGTGCCGCGCCGCTCGGTGAAGACCGACTGGGAGGTCGAGCTGGCCGTGGTCATCGGACGTACGGCCCGCTATCTGGAGTCGCGGGAGGCGGCGCTGGCCCACGTGGCGGGGTACGCGGTGGCGCACGACGTGTCGGAGCGGGAGTTCCAGATCGAGCGGGGCGGCACGTGGGACAAGGGAAAGAACTGCGAGACGTTCAACCCGCTGGGCCCCTGGCTGGTCACCGCCGACGAGGTCCCCGACCCGCAAGCGCTCTCCCTGAAGCTCTGGGTCAACGGCGACCTGAAACAGGACGGCACGACCGCCGACCAGATCTTCCCGGTGGCGGAGGTCGTGCGGTACGTCAGCCAGTTCATGACGCTGTACCCCGGTGACGTCATCAACACCGGTACGCCGGCGGGCGTCGCGATGGGCCGTCCCGAGCCGAAGCCGTACCTGCGGGCGGGCGATGTGGTGGAGCTGGAGATCGAGGGGCTCGGGCGGCAGCGGCAGGAACTGAAGGACGCCTAGCCCCCGGGCCCCCGCCCGCCCTCTCGCCTCCGCCCCGGCGGCGGCCGTGTTCCCCGCGTACACCGGCTGCCGCCGGGGGCGGCGGCGCGTGGTTCATCCGGCGGGCGACGGCCCGGCGTGAGCGGGAGAACCGAGTCCGGGAGCGGCGGGCACTGGTCTACGAGGAGGTGAGGATCCTCCTGAGGCGGACGGCGGACGGCGGACGGCGGACGGCGGACGGCGGGGACGGCGGACGGCAGACGGCGGCCTGCACGCGGTCGTGCGTGACGCGGTCCTGTGCGACGCGCGCGCCTGCGTGACGCGGTCCTGTGCGACGCGCGCGCCTGCGTGACGCGGTCGTGCGTGACGCGGTCCTGTGCGACGTGGTCGTGCGTGACGCGCGCCTGCGTGACGTGGTCGTGCGTGACGTGGGCCTGCGCGCCGGCCGCTTCCCGAAGCGGCGTGACGGCGATCCCGCCCCGTCGACGACGTGACGCGGCCCACGTGCCGGACGGTCGCCTGGACACCCACGCGCACCTGGGCGGCGCACCGCCCACCCCCTCGGCTCAAGCGGCGCGGAACCTCTCCAGCGCCTCCACCACCAACGCGTGGTCCTCCGCCTGCGGCAGCCCCGAGACCGCGACCACGCCGATCACGCCCGCGCCCTCCACCGCGAGGGGGAAGGCGCCGCCGTGGGCAGCGTAGACGTCGGGGTCCAGGCGGGAGGACGCCTCGAACGTCGTGCCCTTGGCGCGGAAGCGGGAGCCGACCAGGTAGGACGAGCAGCCGTAGCGTTCGACGACGCGGCGTTTGCGGGCGAGCCAGGCGTCGTTGTCCGGGGTGGAGCCGGGGAGCGCCGCGTGGAAGAGCTGCTGGCCGCCGCGGGTGATGTCGATCGCCACCGGGGCGGCGCGCTCGCGGGCCAGTTCCACCAGGAGCGAGCCGAGCCTCCACGCGTCGTCGTGCGTGAAGCGGTTGAGGACCAGGCGGGACTCCTGGGCCTCCAGCTCGCCGATCGGTTCACCGGGTGAAGGGGTCGTGGTCACAGCGTCACCGTCACACCGTCGCGGGCCGAGCGGCGGGCCGCCTCCAGGACGTCGAGGGCGGCGGCGGCCTCGTGCGCGGTCACCGGGTTCTCGCCGGTGCCGCGCAGGGCCGCGGCGACCGCCGCGTAGTACGCGGGATAGTCGCCGGGCAGTGTCGGCAGCGGGCGGCCACCGCCGGTCGCCGGGGACTCGCCGGAGCCGACCGTGCCCCACATCGACTCGGGCTCGACGCCCCAGGGGGCTCCCGGCGTCGGGCGGCGGCCCTCGCGCAGGGCGGCTTCCTGCGGGTCGAGGCCGTACTTCACGTAGCCGGCCCGCGAGCCGAGGACGCGGAAGCGCGGGCCGAGCTGGGCCGTGGTGGCGCTCACGTACAGGTGCGAGCGGACGCCGCAGGCGTGCGTCACCGCGATGAACGTGTCGTCGTCGGCCTCGGCGCCGGGGCGGCGCACGTCCGACTCCGCGTACACGCTCACCGCGGGGCCGAACAGCGTCAGGGCCTGGTCGACCACGTGGCTGCCCAGGTCGTAGAGGAGACCGCCGATCTCCTCCGGGTTCCCGGACTCGCGCCAGCCGCCCTTGGGGCGCGGGCGCCAGCGCTCGAAGCGGGACTCGAAGCGCCATACGTCGCCGAGGGCGCCGTCGGCGAGCAGCTCGCGCAGCGTACGGAAGTCGTTGTCCCAGCGGCGGTTCTGGAAGACGGACAGGAGCAGGCCGCGCTCGTCCGCGAGGGAGGCGAGCTCGCGCGCCTCGGCGGCCGTGCCCGCGATCGGCTTGTCGACGACGACCGGCAGGCCCGCCTTGAGGGCGGCGGTGGCGAGCGGCACGTGGGTCTTGTTCGGGGACGCGACGACGACGAGGTCGAGGTCGTCCGCGCGGTCCCACAGCTCGTCGGGCGAGGCCGCGAGGCGCAGGCCGTCGCCGGACTCGGCGCGCGCCTGCGCCTGCCGGTCGGGGTTCGACGTCACGACCGTGTCGAGCGCGAGGCCCTCGGTGGCGGCGATCAGCGGGGCGTGGAAGACGGAGCCCGCGAGGCCGTACCCGATGAGGCCGACGCGGAGGGGGGCGGCTCCTCCCTCGGGGCCCGGTCCGGTCGGTCCGCTCGCGGGGGATTCGGAGCCTGTGCCGGTCATAGCACCTGTGCCAGTCATGCCATCCACTTAAGCAACGGTGTTGCCAAAGTGCAAGCGCACGCGACAATGGAGCGGTGAAGTCGTACGGAGAGGGAAACGGGCAGGGGAGCGGGGCCGAGGCCGGGGCGGCCGGGGTCGGGAGCGCGAACGGGGCCGGGGTCAACCTGCCCGCGCTGCGCGGCCACAACGCCGCGCTCGTGCTCGACCTGCTGCGCTCGGCGGGGGAGGCGGGCATCAGCCGCCTCGAACTCGCCGAGCGCACCGGGCTCACCCCGCAGGCCGTCAGCAAGATCACCGCACGGCTGCGGGCCGAGGGGCTCGCCGCGGAGGCGGGGCGGCGCGCCTCGACGGGCGGCAAGCCGCGCACCGTGCTGCGCCTGGTGCCGGAGGCCGGGCACGCGGTCGGCCTCCACCTGGACCGCGACGCGCTGACGGCGGTCCTCGTGGACCTCACCGGGGCGGTGGTGGCCGAACGCCGGGCCCCGCTGGCCTTCGCCGAGGGCGCCGACGCCGTGGTGGACGCGGCGGCGGAGGCGGTGCGGGGCCTGCTCGGAGCCGGGCCGAGGGGCATGGCCCCGCCGGGGGTCGGGGTCGCGCTGCCCGGTCCGCTCGACCATGCCCGCGGGGTGCTGCGGCGGGTGACGGGGTTCCCCGGGTGGGACGGGTTCCCGCTGCGGGACGCGCTCGCGGCGAAGCTCGGGCTGCCGGTGGCCGTGGACAAGGACACCAACGCGGCTGCCCTCGGCATGGCTTTGGCGGGCGCCGCGGACTCCTTCGCGTATCTGCACCTGGGTACCGGCCTCGGCGCCGGACTCGTACTCGGCGGCTCCCTGCACCGCGGGGCCCGCACCGGGGCGGGGGAGTTCGGCCACCAGGTGCTGCGGCTCGACGGGCCGCCCTGCGCGTGCGGGGACCGGGGCTGCGTCGAGGCGCTCTGCCTCGCGGCCGTCGCGGCGGGCGACCTCGCCGAGGCCGCGCGGGTGCTCGGCACGGCCGCCGGGAACCTGGTCGGGCTGCTCGACATCGACCGCGTCCTGCTCGGCGGCCGCACGGTCTTGGCCGCGGGGGACCTCTTCGTACGGGGAGTGGGCGCCGTCGTGGCCGAGCGGGTCCGCCGTGGCGGCGGCGGAGCGGAGGTCTCCGTCGCGCGGGCCCCCGGCGGCGAACGCGCGGTGGCGGAGGGCGCGGCCCAGCTGATCCTCGCGCCCCTCTTCGGCCGGGCAGCGACCCCGTTCACGGTGCCCCACAGCTAAAGCCACCCGCCGACCCCGCCCTGCCCCGCCTGGCCCGAGCCGCCCTGCCATGGGCCCCCGGTCCCTGCGGCTGGGCAGCGGCCCCATTCGGCGTGCCCTGCGGCTGAAGCGGCCCTGCCGGTCCGGCCCGCCCTGCCACGGGCCCGCTGTTCCTGCGGCTGGGCAGCGGCCCCGTTCGGCGTGCCCC